>NZ_JAFEPJ010000010.1:0-114035 GCF_016893255.1 Staphylococcus sp. GDB20D11A | reverse complement strand
GCATGTATTAGGCACGCCGCCAGCGTTCATCCTGAGCCAGGATCAAACTCTCCATAAAAATTATGATGTTTGATTAGCTCATAAATACTAAATAATGTTTGTAACTTATAGTTACGATTTTTGGAATTAACGTTGACAAATTGTCATTCAGTTTTCAATGTTCATTAAAATTATCTATGGAGCGGGTGATGGGAATCGAACCCACAACATCAGCTTGGAAGGCTGAGGTTTTGCCATTAAACTACACCCGCTTATTTAATTAAGAATTTTGATGCGGCCGAGAGGACTTGAACCTCCACGGGATTTCTCCCACTAGGCCCTCAACCTAGCGCGTCTGCCATTCCGCCACGACCGCGGATATAGGCATTTAAAACATCTTCGTTTTTCAGAACGTTATTTATTATATTATGATTAAAAATATTTGTCAATAACTTTTAATCGTTTTTTTACATTAAATTAATTTGTGTTATCAGTTGTTAACACAACGTTATTTATAATAAAACATTAAGAACTTATTGTCAACATATTTTATAAATTAAATTTAGAATTGACTGTCTTTCAAATCAAAGTTTATTTAATTTGTTCTTTTTTAAGGAACGTGTTTAATCATACTAACTATAAGCTGTACAGTCAATAGATAAATTCAATCAAAATGTCATTAAAAATGTATAATTATCTTTTGTGCTACTTTAAAGCTTTAATTGGGTAAAGTTTATATATTATTCATTACTAAAATACGCCAAGATTTTTAATCTAATCAATTGAATTTCATCCTATCAAGTCACAATTTATGCCATTACCTATATCAATAGTAGAAAAGCCGCGATTGCGAAGTATTAAATTACGACAATCTCGGCTTTAAACATTTTATAAACACAATTTCTTCTTATTCAATTACTATGTTTACCAATCAAAATAACTCACTGATAAATTCTATATAAATTCCATACAACTCCTAAATAATCTTACATATACTCGAATTAGCTCTATTTGTATTGTACTTATTTCAATTGTCTTTTCATTCTTAATTTTCCATTACAATGTCCGCAACGCATACGATTCGTATCAACTTTACGGATACGTATATATTTTGCATGACATTTAGTGCAATAATATTCATAATTCGCCCGTTGTTGATAGCTTTCAATGCTGTTACAAAATCTAGGCGCTCCAACCTGTTGGCTCAATCGTTTAAAATCTTGATCTTTATGTTGATAACCTTTACCAGCAATATGCAAGTGATAATGACATAATTCATGCAGTATAATTTTTACAATAGCATCTTCTCCATAATGCTCATATTGTTTTGGATTAATTTCAATATCATGGGACTTTAAAAGATAACGTCCGCCTGTTGTACGTAACCTTTTATTAAAATATGCACAATGTCGAAACGTACGTCCAAATTTTTCTTCCGAAAGGTTCTCAACCATTCGCTGAAGTTTGTCATTATTCATGTGGATCAATCATCGTTAATGATACTTTGTCTTTATTTTTGTCAATACTGTAAATCCAAACGTCAACGATATCACCGACACTGACAATATCCATTGGATTTTTTACGAACTTCTTAGAAAGTTTCGAAACATGGACAAGGCCATCTTGTTTAACACCTATATCTACAAATGCTCCAAAATCTACTACATTTCTAACTGTGCCACTCAATTTCATTCCTTCTTTTAAATCTTCAATTGATAGCACATCAGATTTAAGGATTGGTGTTTCAAACTCGTCCCTTGGATCTCGATTAGGTGCTTTCAAGGATTTAATAATATCCTCTAATGTAGGTACACCTACTTGTAATTCAATCGCCAGTTCATCCATATCCAATGAATTTAATTTAGCTTTTAATGCATCACTACCTAAATCATTGCCACCAAATCCGAGTTTATCTAATAACTGATACGTTACTTTATAGCTTTCGGGATGAATCGATGTATTATCCAATGGCTCTGACCCGTCTACTATTCTTAAAAATCCTATACTCTGCTCAAAAGTTTTAGCACCCAAACGCTTAATCTTACTTAACTCTTTATTATGCTTTATTGCGCCATTTTCTTCTCTATATGCAATTATATTTTTAGCAATTTGCGAACTTAGACCAGACACATATTGTAATAATAATGATGATGCTGTATTGACATCAACACCTACTTGGTTAACTGCTGTTTCAACAACGAAAGTTAATGCATTTTCTAGTGCTTTTTGATTAACATCATGCTGGTATTGTCCAACACCAATAGATTTAGGATCGATTTTAACTAATTCACTTAATGGATCTTGGACGCGTCGTCCAATTGATACGGCACTTCTTTCTTCCACTTGAAAATCAGGAAATTCATCTCTAGCAATTTCTGATGCTGAGTATACTGAAGCACCCGCTTCATTGACAATGATGAATTGTACTGGCAACTGATGCTTTTTAATTAAATCTGCAACAAATTGTTCTGTTTCACGACTTGCTGTACCATTGCCAATTGCAATTAATTGCACATCATACGCTTTAACCATTTGTACAAAATCCTTCTCTGCTGCTTCTTTTTTAGAAACTGGTGGATGCGGATAAATCACACCTTTTGCTATAAAAGTACCGAATGGGTTAATGACTGCTAATTTACAACCTGTTCTAAATGCAGGATCTACGCCTAATATTTGTTTACCTTTCATTGGAGGTTGCAGTAATAGATTTCTTAAGTTTTCACTAAAAACATCTATTGCATGATTTTCAGCTTTTTCAGTTAAATCAGCATGGATTTCACGCTCTATCGAAGGGACAATTAAGCGTTTCAAGCTATCTTTAATCGCCTCTAAAATATAACTGCGATTTACATTATTATGATTGATTTCTTGACGTGCAATGAAGTCCTCTACTGATGTCGTATCGAATTCAAACTTTACAGATAATACTTTCTCTTTTTCACCACGATTCACAGCTAAAACTCTATGATTAGCAATGCGTTTAATTGGCTCACTGTATGCATAATACATTTCAAAAATACCTTTTTCATCTTCAGCATTTTTCTTTTTAGATGTAGTTAACACACCTTGATGATACATATCTTTTAAAATTTTTGTTCTATATTTAGGATTATCTGAAATTTGTTCCGCAATAATATCTTGCGCACCTTTGATAGCATCTTCAACCGATTGCACTTCTTCATTTATAAATTGTTGTGCTTTTTCTTCAATTGAGACTTCATGTTTACGTGCCTTCATCCATATCGCTAATGGTTCTAATCCTTTACGTTTCGCCTCAGTTGCCCTAGTCTTTTTCTTTTGTTTAAAAGGTCTATATAGGTCTTCAACACGTTGTAATTTGTTCTGTTTTAAAATATCTTTCTTTAATTCCTCAGTAAGTAATCCTTGCTGTTCTATATTTTTGATAACTTCTTCTTTACGTTTTTGTAAATTGACCATATATTGGTATTCGTCATCAATTTGCTTTATTTGAACTTCATCTAGTCCACCAGTTTGCTCTTTTCGATACCTCGCAATAAATGGTACTGTATTTTTTTCTTCAAGCAGTGTTAACACTGCTTCAATTTGTTTTTTACTAAATTGATATTTCTCTATGATTGAATTAATCAATTGATTGTCCATTTACTTAACCCACACTTTTTCTTAAATTTACTCATTTATTTTAACATATTCTAAAGTACTTCTATTAAGGTATGATACTTAATGCAATTTTAACTTCCAAAATTTTAAAAACGAATTATTAGGTCATATAATATTTTAAAACGCACTAAGATTATTGAAAATGACACACCATCATTTCTTAAATTTCATAATCTAAGCCTACTTTTTTATTCTAATAGCAATCCACCTATTTAAGCCGACAATTAGATATCTTCCTCACTTAAATTATTAATACTATATCGCGACATTTATGTGGATACACATTAAACTACGTTAATAATGCATTAATTCGAAAATCTTAATTAAATTAAAAATACCCCTCGATTTCATTTGACTAATCAAGGGATAATTGTATGAATTTTTCATTATAAAACGCATCATTAATAAGCAAATTCTATTTATGTGCTGCTTCTTGTAATTTCTTAATTGCCGTTCTTTGAAGTCTTGAAACATGCATTTGACTCAAACCAATACGCTCGCCCGTTTCTTTTTGACTCAAACCTTCAATAAACGTACATTGTATGATTTCTCGTTCGCGATCAGATAATATAGGTAATATTTTTTCTAAAATCATACGTTTTTCAGTTAAGTCATAATGGTCATCTTGTTGTCCCATAATATCTAATAGCGTAACAGTTGAACCATCTTTATCAGCTTCAATGGAATGATCAACACTTAACGCATTATAACTTTGTCCCATTTCCATTGCTTCTAACACTTCTTCTTCCGAAACTTCTAATCGATCAGCTATTTCACTGATAGAAGGTGAACGCTCTAATTCAGCGGTTAGTTCATCGCTTACTTTTTTGATTCTTGGCCCAATTTCTTTAATACGTCTCGGAACATGTACACTCCAAGTTTTATCTCGTAGATATCTTTTGATTTCACCGATTACAGTAGGTACTAAAAAGGCTTCAAACTTCCGTTCAAAGGACATATCGAATCTATTTATGGCACCTATTAAACCAACCATACCAACTTGAACTAAATCTTCGTGATGTGATTGTCCTTTAGAATATTTATATGCCAATGACTCAATTAGTTTTTGGTAATGTTTAACTAACTTATCTTGTGCATCTGTATTCTTATTTTCTTGGTGTTCTTTAATCCATTGGTTAATTTGCTCAGGTGAAACTTCATTAGCTGATTTCGACTCTTTCGCCATTATTTCGCACCTGCTCTTTTTTTATATACTTAGTCATACTGATTGTCACACCAGATTCTTTATATACTGTCACTTCATCCATTAAAGATTCGATTAAAAATAAACCTAGGCCACCTTCGCGTAAAAAGTCTATATTTTCGTCTTTATCATAAGGACCTATTTTTGATTTAGTTGTTTCATAATCAAAACTGTCACCTTTATCAGAAATAACAATTTTAATTTTATCTTCTAAAATTTCAAAATATATGTTAATAATGCCCACATTGTTTTTTTCTTTGTATGCATGTTTAACTGCATTTGTCACAGCTTCACTAACTGCAATCTTGGCATCTTCAATATCATCATATGTAGCACCAGCTCTCGAAAAAACGCCAGAAAGTGTTAAACGAATTAAACTTACATACTCTGCCGATGCTGGCACGCGCATTTCGATAAAATCTTCTTTAGATTGCATGTTATTCGACCTCCGTTCCTTCATTAACATGCATTAAATCCTTAAGACCAGTAATTTCAAATAGTCTACCGATACGATCTGACACACCTAAAATGTATAGTTCTTTATCATTTTGGTTTAATGCTTTTAATGTACCTACGAATAAACCTAAACCTGTCGAATCCATATAACTCACATTTTCTAAATTAACATAAATATCACGAGTTCCATCTTGTCTCATAGGTGTTAAAACCTCTTCTAATTCAGGCACAGTATAAACATCTAATTCTCCACCGACTTTAACTTCGTAAAATTTATCTTGAGTGGTTGTTTCTATATTAAGATTCATTTCATTACACTCCTACTTATTAAAAATATTTATCTTCATTTTAAGCGCTGTATCCACCATATTTATATTTCAAATTATTATATACCCATCGAAATAATTTCTAATCTTCTTTTTTAAATTAATTTACTCTTTTTATAATCAAAATAGTCATATCATCTTTTTTATTTGGGTTTTGAAGCTTTAAAATTGCTTCATAGATAATTTGAACAATATCTTGTGGGTGCATATGTTTATGTTTTTTAATATATTCTAAAAGTTTTTGTTTATCTATAAAGGTACCTTCACTATTTCTAGCTTCAGTCACACCATCCGTTAAAATGATAATTAAATCATCAAGGTATATTGGAATTTCTTGTTGTTGATATCGTGTTTGTGAACTGATTCCTAACACTCTACCTCTAACTGAAATTTCTTCAAATTCTTCTTTTTCAGCGCGATAAATATATCCAGGCTCATGACCAGCTGAACTACAATACAATAAATGGTTCATTTCTTCATATAAACCATAAAACATTGTGACGAACATATTTTGATTAATATTCTTTTCAACAACACGATTTAAACGTTTTAAGCCATCACTCGGTAATTGTGAGTGTCCATAAGAATCCATGCCAAACTTTATCATACTCATTGCTAAAGCAGCTGGTATACCTTTTCCAATGACATCTGCAACAGCAAAGCTCATTGTGCCATCGTTATGGTCAATTAAATTAAAATAATCTCCACTTACTTTTTGTGCCGCCACTGAAATAACGCCAATTTGAATACTATCAAATTGTGGAATATCTGTTTTAAGCATTGTTTGTTGTAAGCTAGAAGCTAAGTCTATCTCTTTATCGTGAACTTGAAGTTTATCTACCAATCTTTGATAATCTCGATAACTATAACCAAAGCCTTTAACGATTTCTTGTAAGACATCTAATGTCTTGAACACATCTTCACGCGTTAAGTTTAACGTCAATATATAGTTTTTGTGAATATCGACAATGTCTTCAGGCAAGACGTCCTTACGAATCACTTCGTCAGTGTATTTCTCACACTTTTTTATCAATTCTACTTTATCTTGGCACGTTAAACTTTCATCAATTAAACCCTTATAATGTTGCTTAAATTCTTCCACGATTAGTTGCCTCCTCACTTCCCTTACAAAGCAAATGCTTAAGCAAGGATAATTATGATTCACTTACTAACATTTATTTAATTGCACTTATCAATTTTGTCGTTTGCAATTTTGCTGTAGATGATACTTTTAAGCTAAAAAAAACTTTAGGATGGAATACCTAAAGCCTAAAAAACTTAAGACATCCTTTTATAATAAAAAATATGAATATCATAACTGGTATTTGCTAAAATCTTTGTTTATAAGAAAATTCTTCGTACAGAATTTAGAAATAGTTATAATTATTATAAAGTTATTGTCTTTTATATCAATATTTTATTTATCTCTGAAAAATACATATAATAGACGCCTAATTTTTCTGATGAGCTACTGCATTCAGCCCTAAACTAATCATTAGTGCATTATCTACTTCTTTCATTTTATCATCGGATAAGTACGTCAGTTTTTCTTTCAATCGTTTTTTATCAAGTGTACGAATTTGTTCTAATAATATAACTGAGTCTTTATCCAATTTATACTTTTTCTTTTCAATCTCTACATGTGTCGGTATTTTCGCTTTATTAATCCTACCAGTTATTGCCGCAACAATAACTGTAGGACTATATTTATTACCAGTATCATTTTGAATTATGACTACAGGTCTGACTCCCCCTTGTTCAGATCCCTGTACTGGTGATAAATCTGCTAAATAAACATCTCCTCGTCTAATCATTCATTCGTTGAATTAGAAGATAAATATGTTTCGTTGCAATCGCATGCTTCACACTCTATCGGAAAAGCTTCGTTCGCTAGGGAGAGATTTAAATCAGCCATTTGTGAATATCCTTCTTTTAAAGATTGTTCTAAGCTATGACTTCTATTTTGACTAAAAGATAACATATGAGAACCTCCAATTGATTCCAAAAGTTATTAAATGACCTTTAATTACTCTAATGATAACAAATTTTATATGCACTGACCATATTATTTTAACAATTCATTTGTTACAAAACGTTGATCACCATCATGATAGATTCGTGGCAAACGTCTCGACAAGTTACAAAGCACTTCATAATTAATAGTATGTTGCTTTTCAGCTGCCACTTCTACCGACTGTGGACTTTCTCTATGATTATCTATTAAAATCACCGAATCTCCAGCTTTAACTTGATCTGGCACTTTTACAATTGTCTGATCCATACATACGCGACCAATAACTTCGCATTGATGACCATTTACATTTACAAAGCTACCTTGCATAATGCGTAAATAGCCATCTGCATATCCAATAGGTAACAATGCTATTGTTGTTGGATCAGTAGCTGTATAAGTTGCACCATAACTTACAGACTCACCCGCTTGTAGCGTCTTTGTTTGAACTACATTAGCAATTAATTGCACACTTGGTTTAAGGTGTACTTTAACTTTTTGCTGTACATACTCTGATGGATAATATCCATAAAGGGAAATTCCTGGTCTTATTGCATTACAGAATTGGCAATCCATTAATAGAGAACCTGCTGAGTTCTGACAATGTATATATTCAGGTTTAATTGCTTCATTGACCATATCTTTAAAACGTTGATATTGTTCAGTTGTCATATATCCTGGTTCGTCAGCGCAGGCAAAGTGTGTAAACACGCCTTCAAATACAAGTTGCTCATATTGTTGAATGATTTCAATCACTTCTTGATACGTTTTAGTGTCTTTAATACCTAAACGTCCCATTCCTGTATCTAATTTAATATGCAACCACAACTTTTTCTCTTGCTCACCAGAAATGTTTTTAATTGCTTCTTTCAACCACTGTTTAGACGGGACCGTTAAGGCAACACGGTGTTGTATCGCTTTATCAATATCTTTAGCTGGTAACACACCTAAGACTAAAATTTTAGCAGTAATCCCATGCATTCTAAGTTCTATCGCTTCATCTAACGTTGCTACAGCAAAAAATGTGGCACCATTTTCCATTAAATGACGTGCTACTTTAACACTACCTAGTCCATAGGCATTGGCTTTAACGACAGCCATCACTGTTTTATTTGGATGCAATGTACTGAATACTTTGAAATTTGATGCAACAGCGTTTAAATCTACATTCATATACGCAGATCTATAATATTTATCTGACATATTACTTCCTCCTGTAATTCCCACACGTTTTAAAACTAGATCTTAATTATCATTGTATAACAAATTTAAAATGCTGACTTTTCTAAAACAACTTGGCTCATCGCATATTGCTCAGTGTGTGAGATACTAACATGTACGATGAACCCTTCGTAATCAATCTTTGGTTTGCCAAGTTCGTCGTTGTAACAGTCTATATCGTTAAAAGCTACATGTTTTCCTAAGCCTGTGCCTAATGCTTTACTGAACGCTTCTTTTGTAGCAAACCTGCCAGCTAAAAATTCAATTTTACGTTGCTCATGTGTGAAATTGTTGAATTTGTGCTGTTCATTTTTAGTTAAAATCCGCTCAACCAATTTTGGTTGCTTACTATATAACACTTTTATTCGATCGATTTCGATTAAATCCACACCAATTCCATGTATCATTGATTATTCCTCATTTTTATTGTTTTCTAAATGTCTCTCGTTATTTAACCATCGTTTCAATCTACGTGCTTCACTTCTATCTATTAATTCAATTTCAGCTTGACCACCCGCTGTATAAAGTGTCAAAGTTGCTAATCGATAGCGTCTCATTATAGGTCCAACATCGATATCAATATTTTGAATACGAAAATATGGTATTACTTTTTCATCCAAAAATAAAATGCCGTTTCGTACACGCAAATGGTGTTTTTCAAATGCATATCTGCAGTGCTTATATCGATAGACTGGCACTATTACAAGCGTGAAAACAGCAACAAGTAATATTATAATCACACTACTAACAATGGATATATAGTTATCTAATATCTCCCAAAATAGCCAGTTCAAAATATTAAATGCTATTAAAAGTACAAGCGCTATGGGTATCCAAAACAGCACAGCGCTTAACCTCATCACTTTTTTAGCATGTGGTGACATAAAATTATAATCACTCATCATTTTCACCTCTCAAATACCATGATTTCAATTTATTTGCATCTTCACTTCTTGCGTATTTTAAGTTAATCGATTGGGCTCCCACACCTTTAGCAACAATAAAACTAAAATTATTTAAATTGTTGCGTTTAAGTAATGTATGTTGCCAAGTGTCAAATCCTATAATGTGATGCGCTTTAAAATAATAAATATTTCGTTTCAATAGCTCGAAATTCTGGATAGTAATTTGTTCTTCTGTCATTTTAAAACCCGCATGTTTGACATAAAGATATCCTTTGATCACAAATAAACCAATAATGACTACCGTTATAATCGTAAATAACAATAATAATTGATTCCAAAAATAACAGCCAATTCCTGCCATAGCTATGACAATAATACTAGGTATTAAAAAGTGCCTGTGGAAACCTGACAAAGGCATACCTTCATTAACTTGTTGATAAGATAAATCAGGTACTAAATTCTGGATAATTTGATAGGCTTTGTCTCGTTTAATAAACGGCAATATCGACACACTACCTGAATCATTGTCATCATCTTCAATTTTTTTATTTTCAAAATCACTTGTGATGATAAAATGTATTGCTGTGTAGCCAAATAATCTTCGTATATATGACTGATGTTCAACAACAGCTTGCAATCGTTTCGTTGGTACAGTCACTTTCTTCTTGTTAAATAGACCATATTCAATTTTAAGTTGCTCATTTTCAAGCATCACCGAAAAGCCATAAAATCTTATCATCGTTATAATCGTTCCAATAATATATGCCAGTATTAATACTAGTAAAATGATGATTAATACTGAAACACTTACAATTTGAACCCATTGACTAATTTCATGATTTAGCTTCGACCATGGGATCAACTCTCTTACAGCGCCGTAAATCGGTACTAAAGCTGCTAACGTTACCCCAATGGCGCCACTGGTCATTGCCATAAATAACGATTCTTTAAAATTCATTTGATATATAGGAATACGTTTATTTTTCTGATTAAGCTTACTATCAGAGTTCTGCACTTCATCTAGCCGACCTTCTGCGATGTCTTCCACATTACCTTCAATGTCATGATTACGGTTGCCATTCTGCTCAGTACTAGACTTTTACGCCATTTCTGTCTTCAACTCTGTTTGCAATTGATCAATATAGCGTTCAAGATATTCACCTTGTTTTTTCGAAATAACACTTAACACAATACCATCACTTGGTGTTTTGATTTGTAAATCCACACCACCAATGATTTGATTGACGACCCCTTGTGTCATATCAACGGACTGAATACGTTTTATATTTAATTCTTTACGCTTTTTATTAAAAATACCTGTTGTTAAAATGAAATAATTATCCTCAATCCAATATCGCGTGTTCATAATTCCGACAATTTGAGAAATGTATGATATTAAAAAGAATACAAATACAATACCTATCCATAAATATGATTCGGGATTCGTATAATCAAAATCTTTCAATTGAAAGATAACAAAAATAAAAAAGACGACTATGTTTTGTTTGATAGCATTAATTATGCCATTAAAATATGAAATCGGATGTAATTTTTGAGGTTCAGACATCACTTTCAACCCCTCTCAAATTCGACATAGTTCTCGCTTCGATTATTTTAACATCGTCATGAGACATCATCGGTAAATAAATAGTATGACCTGCAGTCATAAATCCAACTTTATACAAATTAAGCACTTTACTAATTGGATTAGATTTAATCGACAAGTATTGTAAACGTTCAATTCGACTCGTTTCTTCTTTATATATTAAAAATGATGTACGATATTGTACACTTAGTTGATCAATTTGATAAAAGCGACAGTGATATTGCCATAAAGACTTAATAAATAATTTTAATGTACTCAGAGCACCTAAAACCAACAAAATATAAATTAAGTACTGAGGCCATTCAAATCTTAACCATATAAAATAAAAAATGACATACACAGCTACACTCAATATAAATTCTAAGCCATTCGTAATGTAGTAATACAACAATGCTGACTTAGGACTCTTAGACAACTTAGTATAATCTGACATATACCCCTCTCCCCAAATAAAAAATTATACGGATTTATAATCTATTTCATTTTATTTTTATATGTTGATAATTATAGCATATGGAATATTTCATGCTAATTTATTCTTCCTAAAGGTTCATCTAAAAGTTTAGTTAAGCAGAAAGTGCTTGAATTGCTAAAAAGACACCATGTTATAATTTTATCAACATGATGCCTTTCATCTATATTCAATCTTTCATCTTATCAAGAGCAATATTTAGTTCAAGCACATTCACATAATCATTTGTTAGCACACCACGCTGCTTACGATGTTGAATCAAGTCGGTCACTCTTGAAGTAGATATATGACGAGCATCAGCAATACGAGGTGCTTGCTTCAATGCATTTTCAAGCGTAATATGCGGATCTAAGCCCGACCCAGAACTTGTTGCAGCATCTATTGTTACATTTGAATTACCAAATTTAACATGATGTTTCACGCGTGCTATTAATTCGGTGTTTCCATTCGATTCATTACTTCCACCTGATGATACGCCGTTTTTATATAATTTTTCAGGATTCATATTATAATCAACTGCACTCGGTCTCCCGTGAAAATATCGTGTCTCTGTCCAGTGCTGTCCAATCAATTTTGATCCAACTATACGATTGTCATACGTAATTAAACTACCATTTGCTTGTTGATAAAAAAATATTTGACCAATTAACGTGATAGCTAACGGGAATAAAAATCCACATAATACCATAGTTATTATCGTTAAACAAATACTATTTCTTATCGTATTCATGGTACAGACTCCTTCCTCTTTACACAAAAAATTGTACAATCATATCTATTAATTTAATGCCTAAAAACGGGACGATTAATCCACCTAATCCATAAATCAACATATTATTTATAAAAATTCTATCAATGCTGTAACCCTTTACTTTTACACCTTTCATGGCAATTGGAATTAAGGCAACAATGATTAATGCATTGAATATCAAAGCTGATATGATTGCAAATTTAGGTGACGATAAATGCATAATATTTAGTGAAGTCATTTCTGGAATCGTTGACATCATTAGTGCAGGTAAAATTGCAAAGTATTTTGCTACGTCATTAGCCAAACTAAATGTCGTTAATGCACCTCTCGTCATTAATAATTGTTTGCCTATTTTTACAACCTCTATTAACTTTGTAGGATTCGAATCTAAATCAATTAGATTGGCCGCCTCTTTAGCACTAATTGTCCCTGAGTTCATAGCTAATCCTATATTCGCTTGTGCTAGCGCAGGTGCATCATTTGTACCATCTCCTGTCATCGCAACAATATGGCCTTTCGCTTGTTCATCTTTGATGACTTTAATTTTATCTTCGGGTTTACACTCTGCAACAAATCTATCAACACCCGCTTCTTTTGCAATTGTAGCTGCTGTTAAAGCATTATCGCCCGTACACATAACTGTTTCAATGCCCATTTTTCTCAATTCAGCAAATCGTTCTACTAGACCATCTTTAATCACATCTTTTAAATAAATCACGCCAAGCATGACGTTGTTTTCAATAACTATTAATGGTGTGCCACCTTTACTCGATACATCCATACAGATAGACTCAATATTAAGAGGAATATCGCCTTGTTGTTGTTTGACAAGATTTATCATACTATTAGGTGCACCTTTGAATACCGATATTTCATTTGTAATGATTCCGCTCATTCTAGTTTCAGCTGTAAAAGGCTTATATGTGCCATCAATGTCTTTAGGCAGCTCATTTATATACATCTGCTTCGCTAATCGCACAATACTTTTTCCTTCTGGCGTATCATCGTAGATTGATGACATATAAGCAGCGACTATCAATTTTTCCCACATTTGTTGATTCACTGGTAAAAATTCACTAGCGATTCGATTGCCATAAGTGATTGTGCCTGTCTTGTCTAAAATCATTACATCGACATCTCCACATACTTCTACAGCACGCCCACTTTTCGCTAATACATTGAATTGAGTAACACGATCCATGCCAGCAATACCAATTGCCGATAACAAACCACCGATTGTCGTTGGTATTAAACATACTGTTAACGCAATGAGCATCGCAATAGGTAAAATTAAATGCAGGTAAGATGCTATTGGATATAATGTTACAATAACGACTAAAAATATAATTGTTAACGTTGTTAATAATGTAAAAAGTGCAATTTCATTTGGTGTTTTATTTCTTTCCGCCCCTTCAACTAAGGCAATCATTTTATCTAAAAAAGATGTACCCGCTTCACTCTCAACACGTATTTCTAACCAATCAGATGTTACAAGTGTACCGCCAATGACTCCATCAAAATCGCCACCTGATTCTTTTATCACAGGTGCAGATTCACCAGTAATTGCAGATTCATCAACGGTTGCTAATCCATTTATTACAACGCCATCAGCAGGGATTGTTTCTCCATTTTCTACCCGAATATTTTGTCCGGCTTTTAACTCTGTGGCGTTCACTATCCGATACGCACCATTTTCTTCTATCAATCGAGCAGTTAAATTTGATTGTGCTTGTCTTAAACTATCAGCTTGCGCTTTTCCACGACCTTCAGCAAAGGCTTCTGAAAAATTAGCAAACAATATAGTTATTAATAATATGATAAAAATTGTAATCAAATAACCTCGCGATAGATAGCTAGTTCCAAATATGTCAGGAAAACATATTAATATCAACGTTAAAATCATTCCAACCTCAACGACAAACATTATCGGATTTTTTATTAATTGTTTAGGATTCAGCTTATAAAAACTCATTTTCAAAGCTTCTATCACCATTGTTTGATTGAAATATTTATTTACATGATGCATTTTTTCCATCCCTTTACTTTATTTTAAAGTTAAAAATTCACCAATAGGACCAAGTAATAGTACTGGAATAAATGTCAAACCACTTAGTAAAACGATAAATACGATTAGTGATACGCCAAAATAAGGTTTATCAATCGCTATTGTATATTTATCTTGGTGGTATGATTTTTTATTCACTAAACTTGATGCAATCATTAATTGCAAAATAATTGGTATATAACGAGAAAGCAACATAATGATTCCTGTAGAGATATTCCAGAATGTTGTATCATCTTTCAGTCCTTCAAACCCTGATCCATTGTTCGCTGCAGCTGACGTCATTTCATACATAACTTGTGAGATACCATGAAAAGACGGATTCGTTATACTTTCACTTGCTCCAGGAATCATAAAAGCAAGTGCTGAAAATACTAAAATTAAAATTGGATGTATGAGAAAGACTAAGACAATACATTTCATTTCACGGGCGCCAATTGGCATATTTAAATATTCTGGTGTTTTACCAACCATCAAACTGCATATAAACACCGTCAGTAAGACATATATCAATAAATTCATGAGTCCTACGCCTTCGCCACCAAATACAACATTTAGCATCATTAATACCATTGGGCCTAATCCACCTAAAGGCGTTAAGCTATCATGCATGTTATTAACAGAACCCGTTGTAAATGCCGTCGTAATAACTGTAAATAGTGCTGACAAGCCTGCTCCAAACCGTACCTCTTTACCTTCCATATTCGGTCCATAAATGCCTAAATTTGCTAGTATTGGATTACCACGATACTCACTCCACATAGTTAATGTAAGAATTGCTATAAAAATGAAAAACATTGCGACAAATAATATTAGCGCATGACGATGCACTCGTTTACCATGTCTACTTAACATTCGACCAAATAAGAACAACATTGACATAGGAAGTAACATCATACTGCCCATTTCTATAAAATTACTCCAAATATTTGGATTTTCAAAAGGTGTTGCAGAATTTCCTGCTAAAAATCCTCCACCATTCGTACCAAGATGTTTTATAGATTCAAGTGATGCAATAGGTCCAAATGCAATATGTTGAATATGTCCACTTAAAGTCCGAATCATTAAATTAGCATGCAACGTTTGTGGTACACCTTGAGTCATCAATAAAATACTAATTAAACATGATAATGGTAAAAGCACTCGGACAATAAACCGAACAATATCTTGATAAAAATTACCAATGATATTAGTCAATCTAGTTAAACGTCTCAACATCGCTATACAAACGGCGTAACCTGATGCACTAGATGTAAACATTAAATATGTCATTACAATCATTTGCGTTAAATATGTCACACCTGATTCACCGTTATAGTGTTGTAAATTACTATTTGTTAAAAAAGATATTGCTGTATTAAACGCTAAATCTATCGATTGGTTTAAATTATGATTTGGATTTAAAAAAAACCATTGCTGAACTATTAGCAATACAAATGTTATAAACCCCATAAATCCATTAAATGCCAGAAAATGTTTGACATATGTTTTAGCTGACATGTGTTCTAAATCTGTGCCGATAATTTTAAAACACACATTTTCAAATCTAGTAAATATTAAATCTACTCTTGACGACTGCACCAATGCTACGCGATATAGATATCCACTAAAAACATACGCAATCATAACCATCATTGTTAGAAACAAAATTATTTCCATGATAACCCTCACTTAATAAATTTCTAAAATTTTTCACTACGAATTAAGGCATAAAATAAATACAAAACTAATGCAATTACTACCAATAATAAAACGATGAGCATTGTCATAACCTCCTTACAACACAACAACATCGTAACAACTTGTTTATGAGAGAAACATTAATTTTCAAACTTAGTTATTAAGAAATCATTAAGATGTGTATGCAGAAATAAATTTTATAGCATTTAATTGTGAAGAATATTATGATATTGCTATCGAGGTGAAGGTTATGTCAAACACTGAATCGCTAAACATAGGAAAAAAGCGTGGATCTTTAACAATTTACATCGGTTACAGTCCGGGTGTTGGTAAAACATTTGAGATGCTTTCAAATGCCATTGAACTATTTCAAAGTAACGTTGATATTAAAATAGGATATATTGAACCGCATCAACGTGATGAAACAAATGCATTAGCTGAACAATTACCTAAAATCGCAACCAATTTTACTAAACATGGTAGTCATCATTTTCAATATTTAGATGTCGACCGCATAATCGAAGAATCGCCGACAATAGTACTTATCGATGAGTTAGCACATACGAACATTTCTAGAGATCGTCATGAAAAACGATATATGGATATTGAAGAAATTTTAAATCATGGTATCGATGTTCATACTACTTTGAACATTCAACATATTGAAAGTTTAAGTAGTCAAATTGAACTGATGACCGGTGTACATGTTAAAGAACGTGTACCCGACTATTTCATAATGAGCGCCGATGTATTAGAAGTCGTAGATATCTCACCTGAACAATTAATTAAACGCTTAAAAGCTGGCAAGGTATATAAAAAGGATAGGCTAGATGTAGCTTTTAGTAATTTCTTTACGTATGCCCACCTAAGCGAACTGCGTACATTAACGTTAAGAACAGTTGCCGACTTGATGAGTGATAAAGAAAAAGTCCGACACAACCATAAAACGTCACTCAAACCTCATATTGCTGTGGCAATTAGTGGGAGTATTTATAATGAAGCAGTAATTAAAGAGGCATTCCACATTGCTCAAAAAGAACATGCAAAATTCACTGCTATTTATATAGATGTATTCGAAAAAAACAGGCAATATAAAGATAGTCAAAAGCAAGTGCATCAACATCTCATGCTTGCAAAATCATTAGGAGCAAAAGTAAAAGTAGTTTATAGCCAAACCGTTGCATTAGGATTAGACGAATGGTGTAAAAATCAAGATGTAACCAAATTAATTATCGGACAACATATTAGAAATAAGTGGCGAGACTTTTTCAATAAACCTTTAATTGACCATTTAATGTCCTTTGAACATAGCTATAAAATCGAAATCGTTCCAATCAAACAAATACCTGTTGAATTGAAAATGAACAAGTCACCCTATCGTCCTAAAGGCAAACGTTTCGCCATAGATATGTTAAAAATGATTTTGATTCAAATAATTTGTGTAATGATGGGACTGTGGATTTATCAACTTGATAAGCATGAGTCTAGTACGATTATTTTAATGATTTTTCTCATCGGCATCATTTTGTTATCCATTTGGACGCGGTCCTACATCATTGGCTTTTTAGCAGCAATTATTAACGTATTTGTTTTTAATTATTTTTTTACGGAACCTAGATATACATTTGAAGTATACCGCTTTGACTATCCTATTACATTTATCGTTAGCATTTTAACAAGTATTTTAACGAGTGCTTTATTAAAACAAATTAAATTCCAATACTCCATTACTAAAAAGCAACTTTATCGTACAGATTTATTATTTCAATTTAATGATTCGATTAAACAAACTTATACAGTTGAAAACTTACTAATAAATGCTGGATACCAAATTAATCAATTATTGCAACAATCAATTACTATATACGTTATCAATCAATCCAAAGTAATTAAAACAATACCATTGCAAAACCATATCGATAATACGACTCAACAGCATGAACAAGCATTAAGCTGGGTAATTAAAAATGAAAGACAAGCTGGTGCAACAACAGATACATTTCCAGGCATTAATAAATGGTTGATACCAATTGGCACATCTCCGATTAAAGGCATTCTAGCCATTGATTACCAAAGTTCTCAAGTGATTAATCCATATGATGCATCAATATTAGAATCAATGTTAAATGAACTTTCTCTCGCCGTTGAAAATGTGACGTTACTTAAACAAACGAGAGAATCCATGTTACAGGCTGAACGTCAACTGACACATTCAAATTTTTTAAGATCAATTTCGCATGACATACGTACACCGTTAACAACAATTATGGGGAATTTAGATATTTTAGTATCACATAGTAAAGATATGTCTATCATAGAAAAGGAACAATTACTTGTGCATAGTTTTCAAGAAAGTCAGTATTTATATCTATTAGTAACAAATATTTTATCATTAACAAAATTACAGTCATCAAATGTTCAGATAAAAGTGCAACCTTATCTCGTTAGTGAATTAGTAGAAGAAATCGATATGATTTTAGAACGTCGCCATTTAAAAAAGCGTATAACTGTATCATCCTCAGTAGATTTACAGTTTATACACATTGACAGTAAGTTGATTTTACAAGCTTTATTCAATTTGATTGAAAATGCAGTTAAACACACTTCTACTGACACCAAAATCAATTTATCTATTCGTTATGCTAGCGATGAACAAATCGAATTTGCCGTTATAGACGAAGGATCTGGAATTAGTTTAGAAGAACAACAAAAGATATTCGAGCCTTTTTACACAGGATCAAATAAATATTTTAAAGATAACCAAAAAGAAAGCATGGGACTAGGCTTATATTTAGTACAGACTATCCTACACAAACATCAATCAAACTTACAATATAAACCAAACCAACCACACGGCAGTATATTCTATTTCAATATAGATACAGACTTTAATGAAGGAGACATATAATGCAATCTAAAATATTGATAATTGAAGATGATCACGCAATCACACATTTACTTGATGTTGCATTAACTTTAGATTATTACAATGTAACTACAGCCGAAAATGCCACACAAGCACACTTTAAAATTCAAATCGATAAACCAGATGTCATTTTATTAGATTTAGGTTTACCAGATAAAGATGGATTATGTCTGATTTCAGAAATCAGGCAACATACTGACATTCCTATCATTGTAATAAGTGCAAGACAAGAAGAACAAACAATTATTCAAGCTTTAGATAACGGTGCGAATGACTATATGACTAAGCCTTTTAATGTTGATGAGCTTCGGGCACGAATTCGAGTCATCGAAAGAATCGCTAAGTCACATCAAGAAACTAACATTGTATTTACTAACGGTTTGCTAAGCATCGACTTTGGCTCCAAATCTGTTGTTATTAATAATCAGGAGGTACATTTGACACCAAATGAATTTAGCTTGTTAGAACTATTGGCAAATCATAAAGGAAAAGTACTCACTTATGAGATGATATTAAAACGAATATATGGCTATGTTAATAAGACTGAAATGCCTAGTTTAAGAGTGCATATGACATCATTAAGACAAAAACTTTCACAATGTCACGAGGACGCAAAAGATATTATTAAAACACATCCACGCATTGGTTATCAAATGTTGCAGTGGAAAGAGAAATAATTAAATAAAAAAGATCGCTGCCATTAAACGAATGATTGGCAGTGATCTTTTTTATATTCAACTTATTATTTATCGCGCACTAGTGTCAGCAAAATGCCCTATTGTTTTTTACAAGAACATGATACCGAAATTACTTTTATAAAGTTTATTTATGTTCGATTATTCTTAATTTAAGTAGTCGTTATATTCTAGATTCATATTTATATTTACACAGAATGATATAACCGCACACAGATCTCAATCCAATTAAATATTTAACCTTTAAAACGTTAGTACTTTGATATCTACAGAGAATCAGTTATTGAAAACAAAAAAGAGCTCAAGACATTACATCTTTAAGCTCTTGATCTATAAATTATTTTTGATGGTCAGCAAATGTGCGACCTTTCATAGGTCTGCTTCCACCGCTGCTCTTCTCTTTACGGTCAAATTTTTTTGTACTTTTCTTCTTACTTGAGTATCCTTTTGAACGTTTACTCTTACTGTCAAATTTAGGATTACCACGCTTACTATTTCTGTTACGAGAACCACTTGGTTTACCGTTACGGCCTTTGCGAGATAATGGTTTTTCAAAAGTTAATTGAACTTCAACTTCATCGTTCGCTTCTACTAACTCTTGTAAAAGTGCAGCAACTAAATCAACATCGTTATATTCATTTAACAACTCTGTAGAAATGCGTTTCAAGCGTGATTCTGACTCTTTAGACATCCAGTTTTCAACTTTTTCTTTGATGTCATCTTCACGTGCTTGAAGTACTTCTTTACGATGTGGTGGACGAAGTGCGCTCATTTTTCTACCATTAGCATCTTCAATTTGTCTAATGTAATCCATTTCAATTGGATTTACAAATGTTACCGCGATACCTTCTTTACCAGCACGACCCGTACGACCAATACGGTGTGTATAGCTTTCAGTATCTTGAGGTATATCAAAGTTATAAACATGACTCACACCAGAAATATCTAGTCCTCTTGCTGCTACATCAGTAGCGACTAAAATATTAATTTGGTCATTTTTAAATTTCTTTAATACTTCTAAACGTTTCGCTTGTGTAATATCACCATGTAAGCCTTCAGCTTTATATCCTTTAGAAATCAAAGCACTTGTTAATTCATCAACACGACGTTTTGTACGTCCGAATACGATTGCTAATTCAGGTTGATGAACATCTAGGAAATTTGTAAATGTATCAAATTTCTCTAATTCTTTAACAATTGTATAGAATTCTTCGATTTGTGGATCAGACATTTCATTATTCATTGTCTTAATGATTTTTGGTGATTTCATAAATTGTTGTACTAAAGCTTGGATTGCTTTAGGCATTGTAGCTGAGAACAACATTGTTTGACGTTGTACTGCTGGAATTTTATCCATAATAAATCTCATATCATCGATGAATCCCATATTCATCATTTCATCAGCTTCATCTAAAATCAAAGTATGAATTCCGTCCGTTTTTAATGTGCGACGATTTAAATGGTCGATAACACGCCCAGGTGTTCCGACTACGATTTGTGGGCCTTTTTTCAAGGCTTTAATTTGGCGTTCGATAGGCATACCACCGAATACAGTAACAACTTGGACACCTTGTCCACGGCTAAATTCTCTTAATTGTTCAGCTACCTGCATTGCCAATTCTCTTGTAGGTGCTAAAATCAACGATTGAACCCCTTGTTTCCCTACTACTTTCTCAATTAAAGGAATACCGAATGCTCCTGTTTTACCTGTACCGGTTTGAGCTTGCCCAAGGATATCAATTCCTTGTAACGCATAAGGGATACTGTCTTTTTGGATAGGTGTCGGCTCTTTAAATCCCATTGATTCAAGTGACTGAACCGTATTATCCGAAATCCCTAGTTCTTTAAAATTTTGCAAAATAATTCTCCTTTTTACCTGTTTATTTCTCAATATACTTTTGCATATAAGTTCATTAATATTTCATCAACTTCTATATAGTACCACCAAAAAAATTTAATCGCAATAAAGCAATTTGCGAATATTTATTAGAATCACATTAATTGATTGTCATATTTTTGTCAAAAAGCTAGCATTAGATAAGATGTAAGCGTTACGCATCATTCGAATAATCATTATAAAAAATTTTTTATAAAATACGTATATCGTTAACATTCCACAACAAATTTTACTGAAACACATGTGAAATTAGACATTATAATACTACATCTTTTTGTAAAATATTATATAAACATTCAAACTACTTCCTATATAAAGTGTGTACATAGAATTAACCTTGATTTAGTTTCAAATTTTTAGATTTAACATAAAAAGAAAAAGGTAATTTTGTATTTACACACAAAACCACCTCTTCTTTGTAATCTTTTAGTATTAATTCAAATCATTTTTATAAGTAAAAGGTCGCTCGACTAATCTCTATGAAATTAAAGCATTTACGACTTCTTCTAACTTCATACCACGTGATCCTTTAACTAATACACGATCATGCGCTTTTAAATCATTTGTTAAAACTTCTATCATATCGTCTTTAGAATTGAAGTGTTGTGCTTTTTCGACATGTTGCTGGCCCGAATCATAAATATACTTTGCTTCATTACCAAACGTATACAACACATCTATATGCTTTTCTTCTAAATAATTACCTACACCGATATGCATTTCTTTGCTATTTTCACCTAATTCTAAAACATCTCCTAAAATTAGAATGCGACGCCCTGTCAAAGTACTCAGTGTATCAATAGCTGCTCTCATACTTGTAGGACTTGCATTATAGGCATCATTTATCACAGTAATATCATTTTCTAATGTGTGTTGCTCCATACGCATACCAGTTAAGCTGACATTTTTTAAATTTTGATAGATTGTGTTATATGTCAAACCTAATTCATGACCAACCGCAATGGCAATCGTCGCATTTTTCATATTATGCTTTCCTAATATTGGCAGATCATAATGTTCTTTATTATTAATCGTAAATGAAATACCTGTAGTATCTCTATCATCAACAGAACAAACTAATGCATTATCAGTAGCAACACCAATACTAATACATTTTGCATTTTCAACTTCTTTAACATGCGGTTTCAATAATGGTTCATCGCCATCATATATAAACGTACCATTATCTTTTAGACCTATTGTAATTTCAGATTTAGCTTTAGCAATCCCCTCGCGCGAACCTAAATCTTGCATATGTGACTCACCAATATTAGTTATAACTGCAATATCTGGTTGAGCGAGGTTTGACAGAAATTCAATTTCATGGAAACCTGACATCCCCATCTCCAATATTGATATTTCAGTATCATTATCTAATTCCAAAATAGTTAAAGGTAAACCAATTTCATTATTGTAATTACCTTGCGTTTTCTTAACTTTAAATTCGGTATGCAATACACTTTCAATCATATCTTTAGTCGTTGTTTTACCATTAGATCCTGTGACGGCAATTACTTTAGGGTTTACATGTCTCAAGTAAGCTTGTGCCAATTGTTGTAATGCCGTTAATGTGTCTTCAACCCATATAATAGGCCCGCTTACATTTTCATCTATAGGTGTCCCTCTTTGATAAAAAGCAGCTCCAGCACCATCTTGTAATGCTTTAGAGACAAAGCGATGACCGTCAACATTTTCACCTTTAAATGGTATAAATAACATATTTTTAGAAATTGCTCGTGAATCAATTGTGACTCCATTTATCTCTTGATTTATAAATTGATCTTCAATTTCACAAGGAATCCATGATTGAATTTGCTTTAATGTAACATTAATCATAATAACAACCTCAGTTAGTCAATTTTGTATTTATTTTTCTGTTTATCCTGGTGACGTTCTTTAGCAAGCTCGATAAGTTTTGTAATCAATTCTGGATAAGATAAGCCCATATTTTCCCATAACTTTGGATACATACTGAAAGCCGTAAATCCAGGCATTGCATTTGTTTCATTAATATATATTTGGTTGTCTTCTGTTACAAAGAAATCAGCACGGACTAAACCAGAACAATCTGTCGCTTTGAATGCCT
This sequence comes from Staphylococcus sp. GDB20D11A, assembly GCF_016893255.1. NCBI lineage: Bacteria > Bacillati > Bacillota > Bacilli > Caryophanales > Staphylococcaceae > Staphylococcus > Staphylococcus sp. GDB20D11A. The sequence goes on along the minus strand of NZ_JAFEPJ010000010.1, from coordinate 90,119 downwards.
CTAATGCCATATTTCTAAGCGTTAATTGAACATCTTCGTCTAAGTCAGCTGGAATTTGTAATTGAACCTTACCATCTTTATATTTTGATTTGTAATCGTAAAACGCGACATCTTTTACGACTTCACCTGGCCATGTCGCTTCAGGATAGTCATTTCCTAAAACTGCTACTTCAATTTCACGTGCGTTAACGCCTTGTTCAATAACAAGCTTACGGTCAAATTGGAATGCTTCTTTAATACCTTCTTTAAGTTCCGCTTCATTATTACATTTACTGATACCTACACTTGACCCTAAGTTAGCAGGTTTAACAAAGACTGGGTAATTTAATTTATCATTTACTAATTTTAAAATGTTATGTTCATATTTTTCATATTCAGAACGTAAGAAACTAATATAAGGTAACTGTGGTAATCCTCGATGTTCAAATAATTGTTTCATTACAAGTTTGTCCATAGAACTTGCAGCTGACAATACACCATTTCCTACATATGGTACATCCAAAACTTCAAAAAGCCCTTGAATCGTGCCATCTTCACCATTAGGACCATGTAATAATGGGAATACTGCATCGTATGGTTGTCCTGAACTACTTTCTTTCAATAGCTGTGAAATCTCAAGCGCCTCTCCATTTTCTAAATGAAGCTCATCAGTAGATTTAATTTCAGCTGTAATATTATTTTGCTTTCTCCAATCACCATCATTGGTAATATAAATGATATCAACATGATATTTGTCTTTATCTATTGCATTTAATACATTTTGTGCTGTCAGAATCGATACTTCGTGTTCTGCACTTTTCCCTCCAAAAACGATACAAATATTTTCTTTTGTCATTTCGTTTTCCTCCAATGATATATCAGGGTTTGCTACCTTAATATAAATTAATATTGATTTAGTCCAATTGTTAATTGATTTATTCGCATCTTTGAATCTTAATAGTATCACATTTTAATGCTATTTTGCATTTTAAAAACGAGGCGTTATGTGTCTGTATCTATGTTGATTCATTTATAATCAGAACAATATTCCCTTCTATTTTATTCCTAATTCAAATTGAAATCTATAGCTGATATCACTGTGATATTCTAGCTAATTTTTAAAAAGTCATGTAAAATTGATATAAACATTAGTGAGTATAAAAGGAGTTTGCAATGAATTATTCATCTCGTCAACAGCCGGATAAGCATTGGCTTCGCAAAGTAGACTGGGTATTAGTAGCCACTATAGCTGTTTTAGCAATTTTCAGTGTTCTGCTTATTAACTCGGCAATGGGCGGTGGTCAATACAGTGTTAATTTCGGTATCAGACAAATTTTTTATTACATTTTAGGTGCGATTTTTGCAGGTATCATCATGTTTATTTCACCTAAAAAGATTAAACATTATACATATTTATTGTATTTCTTAATCTGTCTATTATTAATAGGCTTGCTCGTTATTCCTGAGTCACCTATTACACCTATTATCAATGGTGCCAAAAGTTGGTACACGTTTGGCCCAATCAGTATTCAGCCATCTGAATTCATGAAAATTATTTTAATTTTAGCATTAGCGCGTGTCGTTTCTAGACATAATCAATTCACATTTAATAAATCATTCCAAAGTGATTTGTTATTATTTTTCAAAATTATTGGTGTCTCGTTAGTACCAAGTATTTTAATATTACTGCAAAATGACCTAGGAACTACATTAGTATTAGCTGCAATTATTGCAGGTGTGATGTTAGTAAGTGGTATAACATGGCGTATCTTAGCACCTATCTTTATTACAGGTATTGTTGGTGCAATGACAGTCATTTTAGGTATTCTATATGCACCCGCATTAATTGAAAATTTATTAGGTGTCCAACTGTATCAAATGGGACGAATCAATTCATGGCTTGACCCCTATACATATAGTAGTGATGATGGCTATCATTTAACTGAATCACTTAAAGCTATCGGTTCTGGACAGTTACTAGGTAAAGGATATAATCACGGTGAGGTTTATATACCTGAAAATCATACTGACTTTATCTTTTCAGTGATTGGAGAGGAACTTGGTTTTATCGGTTCTGTCATATTGATCTTAATATTTTTATTTTTAATCTTCCATCTAATAAGATTAGCTGCGAAAATTGAAGATCAATTTAACAAAATCTTTATCGTTGGTTTCGTCACTTTACTTGTGTTCCATATTTTACAAAATATTGGTATGACAATTCAGTTGTTACCAATCACTGGTATTCCATTACCATTTATTAGTTATGGTGGTAGTGCGCTATGGAGTATGATGACTGGAATAGGTATAGTCTTATCAATTTATTATCATGAACCAAAACGATATGTAGATTTATATCATCCGAAAAGTAATTAATTTAAACTATTTTGAGTTTCTAATATCATAACTTTTCAAGATGACGTTATATAGTCTATTTATGTCGTCGATTTAAAATGTCATATATAGATATTACTCGATAATAACAATCATCCCTCTTTGAAGTTCACATTGTAAAATGTACACTCTAAAGAGGGATTTTGTTATATAGTACTTGCTTTCATTTTAGTAAATACAGTCAAAAAAGCTATCATCGAATAGTCCGACGATAGCTTTAACGGTGTGTGATTCACAATCACAGTCAATTATTTTAATTCGTGACTTACTTTATTAGATGCTGGCAAAGTATTAATAATGTCTAAACGAGATTTAGTTTTTTTAATATTCACACCTAATGATGACAATAGTTTGACTACATTTTGAATCTTTTCAGGACGTTTCATTATTATCACCTCGTTTGGATCGCTTTCAATATTATCTTACCCTATTCGACATACCTTTACTACATCATTTACAAATTTTTTAATTTATTTTCAAAATTAAAATCTATAGCGCACTCTACATTATACCCTAAAATACAATTTTGTATCCTTCATCATAGATTTCTTTTTCAATACTATTCAAATTTGCTGGTGTCTCATACGATACAGTTACTTGACCGTCTATTATATTAATATTCACTTGATGAACACCTATCATATTTGAAATGCGTTCTGTCAATTGACTTACTTGTTCTTCTGTTTCAATTCCCGATGTGTAAATCGTATTTTGATGTATCATCTTAAACTCCTTTAGTCTTTAATCAATTTTTGAAAAGTCACTAATAACTCTTCCATTGCCTCTTCCTGAGCACCTTGATTAACTTTATTCATAATACAACTTTTCATATGTTGTTCTAATAACTTTATCGCAACACTGTTTAATGCCGAACGTGTCGCTCTTATTTGCGTAAGGACATCATCACAATAGACATCTTCTTCAATCATGCGATTAATCGCTCTCACTTGTCCTTCAATTCGATTTAAACGTGATTTAAGATTCGTTTTTATTTGTTCAGAATGATGTGCATTATCTTGTTCAGTCATAGCATTCACTCCTTCATTTACATTCCTTACTATACTATATCCCATAAAACACAACGTCAACACAAAGTGTGTTTTTCAAACTAAATTGTCATGATATTTAAATTGCTTCATGATACAATTAATAAGATATACTACTCGTTTAAGATTTTCGATGGGAGGTTTCAAATGATAGAGTTATTATCCATTGCACTCAAGCATTCTAATATTATTTTAAATTCAATATTTATTGGTGCATTTATTTTAAACTTATTATTCGCCTTTACCATTATTTTCATGGAAAGACGTTCTGCCAATTCTATCTGGGCTTGGTTACTAGTCTTAGTTTTCTTGCCTTTATTCGGCTTCATTTTATACTTACTATTAGGACGACAAATTCAACGTGACCAAATTTTCAAAATTGATAAGGAAGATAAAAAAGGATTAGAGTTAATCGTTGATGAACAATTAGCCGCTTTAAAAAATGAAAACTTTTCAAATTCCAATTATCAAATTGTAAAATTTAAAGAAATGATTCAAATGTTGTTATATAATAACGCAGCATTTTTAACAACAGACAACGATTTAAAAATATACACAGACGGCCAAGAAAAATTTGATGACTTAATACAAGACATCCGTAATGCTACTGATTATATTCATTTTCAGTACTATATTATTCAAAATGATGAATTAGGTCGTACCATTTTAAATGAACTTGGTAAAAAAGCGGAACAAGGTGTAGAAGTTAAAATTCTTTATGATGACATGGGTTCTCGTGGACTGCGTAAAAAAGGCTTACGCCCGTTTCGCAATAAAGGCGGACATGCTGAAGCATTTTTCCCATCAAAATTACCTTTAATTAACTTGCGTATGAACAATCGAAACCATCGAAAAATTGTTGTAATAGATGGGCAAATTGGATATGTTGGTGGTTTTAATGTTGGTGATGAGTACTTAGGTAAATCAAAAAAATTCGGCTATTGGCGAGATACGCATTTACGAATTGTCGGGGATGCAGTAAATGCATTGCAATTACGATTTATTCTAGATTGGAATTCACAAGCCACACGTGACCACATCTCCTATGATGATCGTTATTTCCCAGATGTAAATTCTGGTGGAACAATTGGCGTTCAAATAGCTTCTAGTGGTCCTGACGAAGAATGGGAACAGATTAAATACGGTTATTTGAAAATGATTTCATCTGCTAAAAAATCGATTTATATTCAATCTCCCTATTTCATACCTGATCAAGCCTTTTTAGATTCTATTAAAATTGCGGCATTAGGTGGTGTTGATGTCAATATCATGATTCCTAATAAACCTGACCATCCGTTTGTTTTTTGGGCTACTTTAAAAAATGCAGCATCCTTATTAGATGCTGGTGTTAAAGTATTTCACTACGACAATGGCTTTTTACACTCAAAAACACTTGTTATAGATGATGAAATTGCAAGTGTGGGAACAGCTAATATGGACCATCGCAGTTTCACATTGAATTTCGAAGTCAACGCCTTTATTTATGACCAACAAATTGCCAAAAAATTAAAACAAGCTTTTATAGATGATTTAGCAGTATCTTCTGAATTAACAAAAGCACGTTATGCTAAGCGAAGTCTTTGGATTAAATTTAAAGAAGGTATTTCACAATTATTGTCACCTATCTTATAAAATAGAAATATGAGGAGTGTAACTTTAATGCAACAATCAGACATCATTAGTGCAGCCAAAAAATATATGGAATCTATTCATCAAAATGATTATACAGGCCATGATATTGCGCATGTATATCGTGTCACAGCTTTATCTAAATCAATCGCTGAAAATGAAGGTGTTAATGATACTTTAGTCATTGAACTCGCATGTTTGCTTCATGATACCGTTGACGAAAAAGTTGTAGATGCTAACAAACAATATGTTGAATTGAAGTCATTTTTATCTTCTTTATCATTATCAACCGAAGATCAAGAGCACATTTTATTTATTATTAATAATATGAGTTATCGCAATGGTAAAAACGATCATGTCAATTTATCTTTAGAAGGTCAAATTGTCAGGGATGCAGATCGTCTTGATGCTATAGGCGCTATAGGTGTTGCACGAACATTTCAATTTGCAGGACACTTTGGTGAACCTATGTGGACAGAACATTTGTCACTAGATAAGATTAATGATGATTTAGTTGAACAGCTGCCACCATCTGCAATTAAACATTTCTTTGAAAAATTACTTAAGTTAGAATCTTTAATGCATACAGATACGGCGAAGATGATTGCTAAAGAACGTCACGACTTTATGATGATGTACTTGAAACAGTTTTTTACGGAATGGAATTATCACGACTAGACATTGGAGTTGTAGTATGATGATGCGATGTAATGGCGTATTGTTGTGGAAGCTTGGTGTCATGCCATGTTACTTTGATGTGCTGGTGCTACGATGCGACTTGATGTAGTGCTATGATGCGGCGTTGCGGTGTTATGGTGTTATGGTGTTATAGCCCGGTTTGGTGTTGATGCCATGCTACTTTGATGTGCTGTTGTGGAAGCTTGGTGTCATGCCATGCTACTTTGATGTGCTGGTGCTATGATGCGACTTGGTGTAGTGCTATGATGCGGCTTGATGTAGTGCAATGATGTGGCGTTGCGGTGTTATGGTATTATAGCCCGGTTTGGTGTTGATGCCATGCCGTTACGATTCTATGATATGTTGTCGGGACGTTGCAATGTGTATTTTGCCGTTGTGACTTTATTATTTCACACTGTTACATGTATTAGTGAATTGCTGTGGAAATGTTGCGACATATACTGCTACACTGATGAATCATTGTGTCAAGATGACATTGCAATGAAGAATAGCAATTCTGTTATTAACCACTTTTTACATACTGAAATCTCGTTAATATTATTTCAAATAAAAACAGCAGTAGGATGACTTTCACATTTGAAATCATCTTACTGCTGTTTCTATTTATCACATATTGTATAATGTGACACTATGTTTCGCTATTGAAGCGAAAAATAATGTGCGCCCTATAAAGTTAAAATTATCTTCAACTTTTAGGGGGCACATTATTTGGACTTGCTAAGGTTATTTCTTTTTCTTTTTAGACACTACTTGTGTGTTTTTGCCTTTTTTATTGCTGCCGCCGTTGTGCTCTCTTTCATACGCTTCAATGAAAGGTTGTACTTCTTTTTTAGCGACTTTTTCATAATAAATGTTTGCAAAGTGTGTTTGAACTACAAGGAACGCCGCACTGACTGACCAGTACAAACCAAGTGCTGATGCTGAGCTTAATGAAATCCAGATAATCATAATTGGTGAAATGACCATCATCATGTAACCCATTTGACGTTGTTCGTCTGGCATCGTTTTACTTGATACATATGCTTGGATAAAGTATAAAACACCGGCAATAATTGTAATCCAAATATCAGGACGTCCTAAATCGAACCATAAGAAGTGTGGATATTTAAACAAACCATCTACAAGTTGGTCTTTTAGTACAAAGTATAATCCCATGATGATTGGCAATTGGATTAGCATTGGTAAACAACCCAACATACTCTTAATCGGGTTCATGTCATACTTTTTATATACTTGCATTAATTCTTGGTTTGCAGCCATTTTTTCTTCTTGTGTACGCGCACGTTTCACTTTTTCTTGAATTTTTTCAACTTCTGGCTTTGCAACTTTCATTTTTTGACGCATCATATGACTATTTTTATAGTTTGACAACATGAATGGTAATAAAATAATACGAATTACCAATACAAGGATAATAATAGCTAAACCATAATTGTCGTTTAATAAGTTATTTCCCAACCAATCCAATACATTTTTCATTGGATCTACGAATGTATTGTAGAAAAACCCACTACGTTTTTCAGGTTTAGAATAGTCACAACCAGCCAAAAAGACCATAATACCTAAAAATAATGGTAGTAACGCTTTTTTCTTCATTTTTCCACCTCTATCATTATATTCACATAGGATTTATTCTATCACATTAATGAGTACGTATGAAACAATAAGTGGAAAAATTTAACTAATTATTAAAAAAATCTTTGAATCGATTAACAGTCTTTTCAATATTTTCACTTTTAGAAATGGCTGAAATGACTGAAATTCCATTGGCACCTGCTTCTACAATCGGCGCCACGTTACTAGTATTTATACCGCCAATAGCTACAATCGGTAGTTGCGGATTCATTTCTTTAAATGTTGCAATCATTTCTGGACCTACTGGTGTATGCGCGTCATGCTTTGACGGCGTAGGATAGATTGGTCCAACACCTATATAATCAACATGAGTTAAATCAGATTTTGCATACTCACCTAAATCACTAATACTTAGTCCAATAATTTTATCAGTGAAATATTGTGCTATCTCTTTGACTTTCGCATCATCTTGACCGACATGTATACCATCCGCGTTAATTTCTTTTGCCAAGGATACATCATCATTAACGATAAAAGGCACATCATATTGATGACAGAGATGCTGTAATTCTTTAGCTAATACAAGTTTATCGTTTCCTTTTAAAGCTGATTCACCCTTTTCTCGAAATTGGAAAAGTGTAATCCCTGCCTTTAATGCTGCTTCTAATACTTCATGAATAGTTCGATGACTCGGAACATCGGAGGTCCCACAAATAAAATACACATTTAGATACGATTGGTTAAACATATTATTCCACCTCTTGAATGCAAATCCGTTGTTGATAGGTTGTTTCATTTAAATGATATAACGTATCAAGCAACAATGGTGAAAACGTACCAGGACCACCACAATTTTCATTTTCAGCAGCTACCTCAGCAGCAATATTAAATATGCTTACCGCTTCAATTAACGCTTCTATGTCTGGTTCTGTTTCTCTAAATAAAAATCCAGCAATAACGCCTCCTAATAAACAACCAGCTCCAGTTACTCGTGCTAATAATGGAGATCCATTAGCTAATACGATGGCTTTATCACCTTGAACAATAACGTCCTCTTTACCTGTGATTACTATTGCAGTTTTATATATTGCGTAAGCCTTTTTCGCTATTGCAACCGCATCAAGATTAGCATCACTATCTGTACCTTTCATAGTTGCTGTATCGTCAATCAACGCTAATATTTCAGATGCATTGCCTTTAATTACTGATACTTTCGCTGATTTCAATAATAATTTACAAAATTGCTTTCGATATGTAGAAGCACCAACAGCTACAGGGTCAAATACAATAGGTAAGCCTGCCTCATTTGCCGTTTGAGCAATCGCAATAATATCTTGTTCATTTTGTGCTGTTAAAGTACCGATATTGATTAATAGCGCTTGTGCAACTTTGTAAAATTCTTCAGCTTCTTCGGGAGCTTCACTCATTGCAGGGCTCGCACCAATACTTAATAAACCATTCGCTGTAAAATTTTTAACTACATCGTTTGTATAACAAATTGTTAATGGGTTTTCAATACGTATTTTATTTAGATAATTCATCGTCTAATCCCTCTTTCTTTAAATATGCAAAATGATTCACTGGACCTCTACCACGGCCGATTTCAGGCGTATATTGTATACTCATTGAAATAAACTTTTTAGCCTTGTGTACAGCCTCAAATAATGGTCTACCTTTTGCAAGTTCTGCCGTTATAACTGCTGAAAATGTACACCCTGTTCCATGCGTATGTTTTGTTTTAAATCGTTCATTTTCAAATGTTTGAACATCTTCTTTAGTAAATAAATAATCTTTTGCTATATCAGTATCATTTGAATGACCGCCTTTAATGATGACACCTTTACTACCAATATCATTAATAAAGATGCGGCCAGCCTGCATAATTTTTTCTTCACTATCAATGGTTAGTCCCGTTATTTCTTCAGCTTCTGGTAAATTCGGTGTTACTACATCAGCTAATGGCAATAACGTATGCTGCAAGTTTTGTTTTGTGTCATTATCCATTAATGAATCACCGCTTTTCGCCAACATAACAGGATCAATTACATACGGAATAGATTCATGTTGCATTAAATAATGACGAATCGTTTCCATAGTATCTGCTGTAGCAATCATCCCCGTTTTAATAGCATGCGGTAAGGTATCATTGAAGACACTATCAAGTTGTTCATCTACCCATTGATGATTTAAATTATGAATATGTTGTACGCCCAATGTATTTTGAGCAACAATACTTGTAACGACACCCATACCATATACACCACATGAATGAAATGATTTTAAATCAGCCATTACGCCGGCACCACCTGTTGGATCAGTACCTGCAATGGTTAATGCTATTTTAGGTTTAATCATTTACTTTCCCTCCAAATTCCCATTGTTCTAGTGTCATAGCCATATTGAAAAATCGACGCTCATGTATGCAACTTTCTAAAAATACTTGCTTCACTTGTTCCAATTCCTTGTCAGACATTGATTCGGCTAATTTATTCATTAATGCCTCAAATACGTTAATTATGTCATCCATTTCAGTACTATAAAAATCAAACCATTTTGCCGTATCTTTTTCTCTATTAAGCTTATGATCACTTTGAGAGCGCTTAGCTAATTCTGCATAAATATATGGACAAGGTGCCATTGCAGCAATTGTATAAATAGCATTTTCACGACTATGCGCTTGGAAATACATATGTTTTATGTAATGGTCGCCACTTGGAGGCCAAACTTTTGTTTTAATGATTTCTTCGTATGATTCACCAACAATTTGCGCTAAAATATCATGCGCAAGTACTTCACCTTCAACCATAAATTCTATTTGCTCTACTAAAAATTTTACGTCATTCATGCTATTCATTTTTGGAATTAACAAAGCATATAAGTTTGTAAATTCTTTTAAATAAGCTGCATCAGCTTGTAAATAGTGACGTAATGCATCAGCTTGTATATTGCCTAATAACATTTTTTGAATAAAGTCATCCTCATAAATATCATTAATGATTGGCTTTGCAGCTTGGTACAATTTTTGTGAAAATTCCATTGTAAAAAATCCTCCCTAAATAAAAAAACTACTTCCAACATGAAAGTAGTTTGATGGCAATGTTGCTATACTAGCCCCATCACTTCAATAACTACTTTCCTACGTTGGTACTAACCAAATCAGGTCATAAGGGTCTGAACAGTTCATCTCAGCCATATCATTAGGCTCCCCTAGTAGTTCCTTAGTATTCAATTGCAAATTAATCTTAGCAAACGGTTTCAACATTTTCAATTATTGTTGCTCAGTTGTATTATTATCTTTAAATAATAATTCTATAATTATATATATTTGCGAAATAAAAAAGACCGGAACATATCGAGAATTCCCCGATATATTCCAATCTAAAAGTTACTTATATAACTATTGGTTAGCTATGCATAAATGGCTTATGCAGTAACCCAATGTCCAGCGCCACCAGTGTTATATAATTTTACTGCTGCGGCATCTTGAACACTTTCAGGAGCATTTGCTGGTGATACACCTTTGTATTTAGCAGGTGCTACTGAATCCCAAGTTGATTGTAAGAATTGATACTTACCAGCTGCACCTGATGTTGGATTTACAGCATGAATATTGCCACCTGATTCACGTTGAGCAATTTGTTTTAGATGATCATTCACATTTACTGATGAACCTTCTGATGCTTTTGATTCAGTTGGTGTTGCAGTAACTTGTGAATTGTTTGATGTTGATGCTTGTGGTTGTTGAGTTTGAGCATTTTGTGGTGCTTCAACTTCTTGTGATTGTACTTGATTAGCTTGATTAGCTGATGGTGCAACATTATTAGTTGCAGGTGCTTGTGCACTCATGTCTGCTCCATTAGCACCTGTTGCATGGTAATTCCAAGCAAAGTGTGTACCATCTGATTCAAAGTGATAAGTAAACCCTTCATAGTCAAATGTATAATTATAAGCGCCAGCTTCAATTGGTTTTTGATTTAATGTTTGATCATTTGATTGCGCCATTTGCGCTAAAGATGCTTTATTTAAGTCCGCTTCACTTGCATGGGCTTCGTGACCTGCATTTCCTGCTACGATTCCTAAACCTACTGCTAATGATGATGCGAGTAATGTTTTCTTCATAATCTTAAAATCCTCCTACAAGTAATTTGTTTCTCTAAAAGTTTTACAGAGACTACTGTAACATCTGTAAAATCCGTGCAGGTTACAACAAAATAAAAAAATAGCCTTGTTTTTTACACAGTGATTACAACGAAATCCCCCATAATTTCAGATATGATTCTATCGAGAATTGTTATGACAGTAAAAATGTTTTTCATTTGCAATTTTTTATGTAATCGTTTTGCAATCTATGTCTATTTTCTATTAGAAAAACTACACAAAAAGACGACCTACACAACAGTACTAGTCATGTAAGTCGTTTTTAAGTGAGTATATTTCAAGTTAATTAGATCTATAAAAAATTTAGGATGGATTAAATGTATATTAAGGATGTTTAGGATAATTGGATTTAAATTTCTAATAAGTCATGATTATCTATATTTTGAGAGTCAATATCTAAAATACTATCTGAGAGAATTTCATTATTTTGGGATTTAGGGGACATAAATTTTATTGTTTCAACATATAATTCAGTGACAAAGTGTGTTTGTCCGTCTTTATCATACTTTCTTGATCTCATTTGACCAGTTATACCAACCAATGTACCTTGATTAGTATATTTTTCTATATTAGAAGCTAACTTGCCAAATGCTTTACAGAATAAGTAATCACAGACGATTTCTCCATTTTCATCTTTATAATTTCGGTGCGTTGCAACACAAAACGTTGCAATTTTTCTATCCTCCTTTTCAAATATTTGTGCGTCTTTCGTCAGTCTCCCGACAATTACGATTTTATTTAGCATGTAGTGTGTGATTCACCTCCTATGCCTATATCTTAATTACTAGCTTAAAAATGGTCAAAATGGCAAATTTTATATAATTAATAGCTATAGCATCTCGTTATTTGTTATATTTAAAGAAATTAGTCATGAAATGACCTTAATTCTTCTAATTAATTCAAAAATCATAAATATTAAACTAATGGGATGTGGGAATATGAAAACTTTTAAAGCAGTAAGGTTTCAAATTGTAAATGAACACGGCAGAATTATAGAATATGAATTAGAAGATGGCGTAATAATTAATAAAGAGGAAAGTGGCACGGGTTGGTTGCTTGAAATTGTCATTTCTAATGAGCATTATGAAACATTTAAGGAATATCAAGACAATGAACAGTTATTGGATATTCGTGTCGTCATCACGCGTCCAGCCAATGATCCAGCTTTATTTGAATCTACTGTGAAAAGTATTAAAAATTTTAAAACAACAATGTCTATCGTATTTGAATGTCATATTTACACTTTACGTCAACAGTATGCTGAAAGTTTATTAGAACAACTTATTGATGATGGATTATCTGGTGAAGAATTAAAAAAATCATTTAATCGAATGATGCAGTCTAAACCAAAGTTAAAGGATGAAAAATTAGAAGAGTAAAATAAAAAACATTCAAAGATTATGCCAACACATTAAATCTTTGAATGTTTTTTGTTTTATTTTACATCTTGAATTGCAAATGTAAGTTCACAACTACAAGCAAGTTGACCATCGACAGTAGCTTTAGCATTACCTTTACCGATTGGTCCTTTAATTTTAGTGATTTCTACTTCCAACGTTAAAGTATCACCAGGTACTACTTGACGTTTAAAACGACATTTATCAATACCAGCAAATAAAGCGATTTTACCTTTATTTTCTTCACTATTTAAAATAGCTACCGCACCTGTTTGAGCTAACGCTTCTGTAATTAATACACCTGGCATTACCGCATACTCAGGAAAATGTCCTTGAAAGAACGGTTCGTTTCCTGATACTTGTTTAATAGCTACACAACGTTGACCTTCTTCATATTCAACTACTTTATCAATTAATAAAAATGGCTGTCTGTGAGGTATAATTTGTTTAATTTGGTTATAATCAAAAATTGTTTCCATGGTTGAAATCCTCCATTATATTAATTTACTGAATTAATCGTTAATACGTTCAATGTCTGCACCTAATTGCTTCAATTTGCCATGTAAGTCAACATATCCTCTATCTAAATGATTCAATTCAGTGACACTTGTTTTACCATCAGCAACTAATCCAGCTAAAATTAAGGCTGCTGCTGCTCTTAAATCAGTCGCTTTAACTTGCGCACCTTGCAATTGACTTTTGCCTTCAAGTTTTGCACTGCGACCTTCAACATTGATGTTCGCGTTCATACGTTTGAACTCTGCAACATGCATAAAACGATTTTCAAATACAGTTTCAGTTACTACTTTATGTCCGTTTGCTGTTAATAATAATGCCATCATTTGTGACTGCATATCGGTTGGGAAACCAGGATGCGGTAATGTTTTGATGTCAACAGGCTGTAAATCTCCTTCAGCTCTTACACGAATGCCGTCTTCTTGATAGTCCAATTCAACGCCCATTTCTTCTAATTTATACACTAAACTAGCCATATGTTCTTTGATTGCACCACGTACAAAAATATCGCCACGAGTAATGGCACCAGCGATTAGTAATGTGCCTGCTTCAATTCTATCTGGAATGATAGCATGTTCTACACCATGTAATGATTCTACACCATTGATTGTAATTGTGTCTGTACCAGCACCAGTAATTCTACCGCCCATTTCATTAATGTAGTTTGCTAAATCGACAATTTCAGGTTCTTTAGCTGCATTTTCAATTAAAGTCTTACCCTTAGCTAATGATGCTGCCATAATAATATTTTGTGTTGCTCCTACACTTGGAAAATCTAAATGAATTGATGTACCTTTTAATCCATCTTTAGCATTAGCATAAATATTACCATTTTCAAGATGAATTTCTGCGCCTAAAGCTTCAAAACCTTTAATGTGTTGCTCAATCGGTCTACTTCCAATTGCACAACCACCAGGCAATGCAACAATAGCATGTCCTAGTCTTGCTAAAAGAGGTCCCATAACTAAAATACTTGCACGCATTTTACTAACATATTCATATGGTGCCTCTTCATTTAGAGTCTTTGTTGCATCAACGACAACAGCGTTTTCGTCCTTTTTGTATGTAACGTCAGCATTTAAGGTTGTTAATACATTATTTATTGTTTCTACATCACTTAAAGCTGGAACATTAACTAATTTGCTCGGTTTATCAGAAGCTAATAAAGATGCTGTCAATATTGGTAATACTGCATTTTTAGCACCTTCTACTTTAACTTCACCCGTTAATTTATTTCCACCTTTGATAACTATTTTATCCATCGTAAATCCTCCACTTAGAACTCCTATTACTTTACATTTCCCTATTTTAAAATTATTTTAAGTCATTATTTAATTATATCTAGTTTTGATTACAAATCATAGAGTTAGACTTATTTTATTAAATATTTTACCTGCGTCGAGTATTGTAACAAATCTACAATAAAATTGCTTACTGCAGTGCCTAATAAAATAGCAACAAATATCATACACACTTGTAATTGAGTGGCGTATCCTTTTTTAAAAAATTGATCTAATCTAATTGATTGTAAAGCCCAATAGGCAATACAAATACATACAACATGTAACACTAAATGGATAACTGCATATTGTCCGATATAATCCATTTTATCACCTCATAAGATTACTGTATTACATTGTACATGAAAAATTTAAATAATGATACAAAGTTTAATACCCGTTTTTAGTAAAGTTTAAGCTAACTTACTATATAATTCTTTTTACATAAATATCATAACTATAAAGTATCTTGGCATGAAAAAATGTAGCTACTTTCAAAAAATGAAACGTCGACTGTAGAAGTGGTGAAAAGAAATTTTGATTTTAGCAATCTATTAGTGATTGTAAAAAGTAAAACTATTCTTGAGAGTCGGACATAAATCAATGTCTAGACTCTATAGTGTTATATTTGGCAGTAGTTGACGGGGCCCCAACACAGAAGCTGGCGGAAAGTCAGCTTACATTAATGTGCAAGATGGGGGCGGGGCCCCAACACAAAGAAATACTTTTTCTTTAGAAATTAGTATTTCTTATACATGAGTTTTACTCATGTATTCCTATTTTTAAATACACATTAGCTGTGTTTAATAATAAGGAACCACTACATCATAAATCTTTAATGGTTCTTTATCAATTCCTTCTCCCCTCTCAAGTTTTGTATTTTTAAATCAATATAATTCAAAAAAAGGGTCGAAGATATGAAATCACATCTTCGACCCTTTATTTACTATTTTAATTCAGCCACACGCAAACGGTTATTTGCTCTCTCTAAAGCTCTTTCGGCTCTATGAATATCAGTATTGTCGTCATCATTTTCCAAGTGAGACTCTGCTCTTGCTTTGGCTAATTTAGCTCTTTCAACATCAATTTCTCTTGCAGTTTCTGCAGTCTGAACAATGATTGAAACTTTATCTTTTCTAACTTCAACAAAGCCATCGCTTACAGCAATATACTCAGTTCCATCGTGAAATTTCACTTTTACAAAGCCTGTTTTTAAAGCAGCTACAGTTGGAATATGTCCACTCATGACACCTATCTCACCAGCTGTTGTTTGCATAACAACGAGTTCAACATTATCACGATTGTAAACAGAACCATTAGGAGTGACAATATCTAGGTTTAATGTATTCATTATCCATTCCTCCTAATTGTTATACTTCAACACCCATATCTTTAGCTTTTGCAATAACATCATCCATGCTACCAACTAAACGGAATGCATCTTCTGGAATATGATCATATTTACCATCTAAGATATCTTTAAAGTTTGCAACTGTTGTCTTAACAGGTACATAAGAACCTTTTTGACCAGTAAATTGTTCCGCTACGTGGAAGTTTTGAGATAAGAAGAATTGAATTCTACGTGCGCGTTCAACTGTTTGTTTATCTTCATCAGATAATTCGTCCATACCTAAGATAGCAATGATATCTTGTAATTCACGGTATTTTTGAAGTGTTGATTGTACATCACGAGCTACTTCATAATGTTCTTGACCTACAATTGATGGTTCCAATGCTCTTGATGTAGACGCTAATGGATCCACGGCTGGATAAATACCCATTTCAGTTAATTTACGTTCTAAGTTTGTAGTTGCATCTAAATGGGCAAACGCTGTCGCTGGCGCTGGGTCAGTATAGTCATCGGCAGGTACGAATACCGCTTGAATAGAAGTAACTGATCCTTTAGTTGTAGACGTAATACGTTCTTGTAATTGTCCCATTTCAGTAGCAAGTGTTGGTTGGTAACCTACTGCAGAAGGCATACGACCTAATAATGCAGATACCTCAGAACCAGCTTGTGTAAATCTGAAAATGTTATCGATGAATAATAATACGTCTTGACCTTGTTCGTCACGGAAATATTCAGCCATTGTTAAACCAGATAATGCAACACGCATACGTGCACCAGGTGGCTCATTCATTTGCCCGAATACCATGGCTGTTTTCTTAATTACACCACTGTCACTCATTTCGAAGTATAAATCGTTACCTTCACGAGTACGTTCACCTACACCGGCGAATACAGAAATACCACCGTGCTCTTGAGCGATGTTGTTAATTAATTCTTGGATTAATACTGTTTTACCTACACCGGCACCACCGAACAATCCGATTTTACCACCTTTAATATAAGGTGCTAGTAAATCTACTACTTTAATACCTGTTTCTAAAATTTGAACTTCTGTTGAAAGTTCATCGAATGCTGGTGCTTGACGATGGATAGGATCGCGTCGAACAGAATCACTAATTTCTTCTTTAAGGTCAATTGTTTCACCTAGTACATTAAATACACGACCTAATGTTTCGTCACCAACAGGTACACTAATTTCTTTGCCTGTATCTTTTACATCCATGCCTCTTTGGACACCATCAGTTGAATCCATCGCAATTGTACGAACAACGTCGTCACCTAATTGCAGCGCAACTTCTAATGTTAGTTGTATTGTACCTTCTTCTTTAGGCACATCAATAACCAAGGCGTTATTAATTTTAGGAACTTCGTTATGTTCAAATCGAACATCAATTACAGGACCCATAACTTGAGTTACACGGCCAATTCCCATGCTATTTTCCTCCTTTAAATATTATTCAAGCGCTGCGGAACCACCAACAATTTCAGTAATTTGTTGCGTAATTTCTGCTTGTCTCGCTCTGTTATATTCTAATGATAAGTCATCAATAAGTTCAGTTGCATTATCAGTGGCATTTTTCATCGCAGTCATACGTGTTGCATGCTCACTTGCTTTTGCGTCTAATATTGTTCCGTAAATCAAACTCTCAACATATTGAGGCAAGATTACACTTAAGATAGATTCTTTATCTGGCTCAAATTCATAAGAAGACAAATGACCATGTCCCTTACTAGAATCCTCTTGAGATAATGGTAATACTTGTCTAGATGTAGGCTTGTTTTCAAGAACGCTGACATAATGACTATAGTATATATTTAATTCATCAATTTCTTCTTCACTGTATAAGTCTATAGCATGGTTAGCTAGTGCTTGAACAGATTTGAAAGAAGGTTGATCAGGTACGTCTACTTGAGAATACTCAATGTCATAACCTCTATTTTTTAGGAAATCAACACCTTGTTGCCCTAAAACTACAATACTGTATTCGCTACTATCTTGATGTTTCGCTTCAATATCAGTAATCAATTTTTTAAGCACGTTTGCACTATATGCACCTGCTAAACCTTTATCACTCGTGATAACTAAATATCCACTTCTAGTAATTTTACGAGGTCTTAGCATTGGATGGTTTGTATTGCTACTTGCCCCTGCAACTGCAGTAATTGCATCTTGCATTTTATCCATATATGGTGTGAATTGTTTTGTATTTTTTTCAGCTCTACGAAGTTTTGAACTTGATACCATGTTCATCGCTTTCGTAATCTGCTTCATTTTTTTGGTTGATTTTATTCGAGTATCTATTTCTTTAAGAGAAGCCACTATCTCACCACCTTATACTAAACTTGTTTATTATTCAGATTTGCTAAAGCTTTTTTTGAATTCGTTAATTGCTGTGTCAAACTTCTCAGCATCTGGTAAGCCACCAGTTTCTCTGATTTCATTTAACAGTTCAGTAGCATTTGATTCTGCCCAGTGGTTTAACTCGTCTTCAAAACGTGTGATATCTACAACTGGAATATCATCTAAATATCCTTTTGTTAATGCATAAATAATCAACACTTGGTGTTCAACTGGTAATGGTTTGTTTTGATCTTGTTTTAAGACTTCAACAGTACGTTTACCACGTTCTAATTTACTTGCAGTAAATTCATCAAGGTCTGAACCGAATTGTGCAAATGATTCAAGTTCTCTGTATGACGCTAAGTCAAGACGTAACGTACCAGCAACTTTCTTCATTGCTTTAATTTGTGCAGATCCACCAACACGAGATACAGATTGTCCGGCATTAATCGCTGGTCTTACACCTGAGAAGAATAAATCAGATTGTAAGAAGATTTGTCCATCTGTAATTGAAATAACGTTTGTTGGTACATAAGCTGAAATATCACCAGCTTGTGTTTCGATAATTGGTAATGCAGTAATTGAACCGCCACCTAAGTCATCGTTTAATTTTGCTGCTCTTTCTAATAATCTACTATGTAAGTAGAATACGTCACCTGGGTATGCTTCACGACCTGGAGGTCTACGTAATAATAATGATAACTCACGATAAGCTGCTGCTTGTTTAGTTAAATCATCATAAACGATTAAAACATGTTTACCGTTAAACATGAATTCTTCACCCATTGTTACACCTGAATATGGTGCAATATATAATAATGGAGAAGGTTCAGAAGCTGATGCTGCTACAACAATAGTGTAGTCTAAAGCGCCTGCTTGTCTTAACTTTTCAACATTTGCTCTTACTGTTGAATCTTTTTGACCAATAGCAACATAGATACAAATCGTACCTTGATCTTTTTGGTTCAAAATTGTGTCAATTGCAATTGTTGTTTTACCTGTTTGACGGTCACCGATGATCAACTCACGTTGACCTCTACCAATTGGTACTAAAGCATCAATTGCTTTGATACCTGTTTGTAATGGCTCATCTACTGATTTACGATCCATTACACCAGTAGCTTTTTTCTCTACTGGACGTGTTTTAGTTGTGTTAATCGGTCCTTGTCCATCAATAGGTTGTCCTAATGGATTAACAACTCTTCCGATTAGTTCTTCACCTACTGGTACTTCCATGATACGACCAGTACGTTTAACTTCGTCACCTTCAGTAATACCTGTGTATGGTCCTAAAATAACCACACCCACGTTTGACTCTTCAAGGTTTTGGGCTAAACCAAGTACGCCGTTATGGAATTCTACTAGCTCACCAGCCATAACGTCATTTAATCCGTGAATTAATGCAATACCATCACCAATTTGTAATACAGTACCTACATCAGTTACGGACATTTCTGACTCATAATTTTCAATTTGTGAGCGAAGTAATGCACTGATTTCTTCAGCTTTTATGGCCATCTATGTCACTCCTCTTTATAATTAATTAACTCTTCTAAATTTTCTTTGTAATTGGACAAGATCATTTCTAACACTACCATCTAATACAGTTGTGCCGACTTTAACTCTAAATCCACCAATTAAATCTGGATTAATTTTTGTATCTACAATAATTTTAGATAACTTCGTTTGTTGAGTTACTAGTTTGACAATCTTATCTAACTCTTCTTGACTCAATTCATATGTTGACTCAATTGTTGCAAAATCTTGATTGTAGTGTCCGTTATATAAGCTTTGGAACGCCTTGAATACGTCAGCTATTAATGAGATATGTCTATTATCTGCTAACACGTACATCATATTTTTAATGTATGGATTAATGTCAGTAAATACACCATTAATCAACTCACGACGTTGTTCTGCTGTTTGAGTTGGATTACTGTCAACCATTTTCAATTGCTCAATTTTATCTTTTACTGCTTCATTTATAACTGTTAATTCTTCATTAATAGTTTCTAAATTATTTGTATCTAATGACACGTCAAATAATGCTTTAGCATACTTGTTAGCTACTTTTACCATTATTTATCGCCTGCCTCTTTTAGATACTTGTCAACCAATGCTTTTTGGTCTTGTTCAGAAATTTCTTTTCTAAGAACTTTAGAAGCAATTAACACTGATAGTTCAGATACTTGATTATTAATATCTGCAATGGCACGTTCTTTTTGGCTATTGATTTCACTTTGTGCTGTTTCAATCATACCGTTTGCACGTACGTTTGCTTCATGAATAATTTGTTCTTGCTGTTGACGTGCTTGAACCTTAGCATCTTCTAAAATCTTTTGAACTTCTTCTTGTGTTTCTTTAAGTTTTTGTTTATTTTCTTCTTCAAGTTTCTGTGCATTTAACTTAGCTTGTTCTGCGTCATCGATATCTCTGTTAATATCTCTTTCACGTTTATCCATTACATCTTTCAATGGACCCCATGCGAACTTTTTAAGTAACGCAAGTAACACGATGAAAGTTAGGACCTGTACAATCACAGTACCCCACTCAACGCCTCCAGCTGCACCAAGAACGAATAAGTTAGCTGTTTCAGTCACGGGTTCATGACACTCCTTTCATTAAAATAATCGCTAGTGTTATATAGAAAAAAACGACGAGGTTAGGACCTACTGAATTTATGCGATAGGCATGGTGCGTTCATATCTCAACTATTTAATAAAGTTCAAAGATATTACTATATATGCATCATGAATTATGTCCTATGCGCTTTGTCCCGACCTCTTTTTATCTGTTAATTATCCAGCAAATGTCATGAATGCAATTACTACACCGATGATAGGTAATGCCTCAACTAAACCTACACCAATGAACATGATACCCATTAATTGACCACGTGCTTCTGGTTGACGTGCTACACCTTCAACTGTTCTTGAAACGATTAAACCGTTACCGATACCTGCTCCTAATGCTGATAAACCAATTGCGATTGCTGCTGCGATTAAATTCATAATTTAATTTCCTCCTGTGATTGTATATAATTATTGAAATTTTTAGTGTTCATCTGCCACTTTATGTGACATATAAACCATCGAAAGCATAATAAAGATATATGCTTGGATTGTTCCTACAAATATTGAAAATGCTTGCCAAACAATTAATCCTGGGATACTAATAATCCAACCCCATGCTGGTTCGTTAAAGAATAAGCCAGCAAGTAATGTTAATAGTATCTCACCTGCAAATATGTTACCGTACAAACGCAGACCAAGCGTTAATGTTGAAGTGAACTCTTCAAAAACATTAATAATTGCCAATGGCCAAAACGGCTGTACATAACCTTTAAGATATTGTTTCGTACCACGCATTTTAATTCCATAAAAGTGAGTTAACAGTATTATCGTTGTAGACAACGTTAAAGTCACTGTTGCATCAGCTGTTGGTGATTTCCACCACAATGTGTGATCTTTCGTTACTATAGAAAACGGAAGACCTAACATATTAGCTATAAAAATGTACAGAATCAGCGTTACTGCTAAGAAGTGGAATTGACCACCTTTTTTCCAAGCCATGTTACCTTCAATGATTCCCCTCACGAAATCAAAAATCCATTCAACGAAATTTTGTTTGCCAGTTGGTCTTTTTTTCAAATTACGCGTACAAATGATAGCAAGTAGAAAAACAAGAAACGCCGTAACAAGTATCATCAATATACTTGATAAATTGAAAACGATATCAAAACCGAATAAATTCCAACTCACGAGCGGGGATTTGTGATCCATAATCTCACCTCTTTCTTAATTTATTTGCTCACCTTTAGTAAAGGACGTATGATAACTACAACATATGAAATCATTAAACCAACAATTATACCGATTATACTTACATGCGCTTTATTAAAGTACCAAATCATACAGGCAATAATTGCAACTAAGTATCGCCACATATTTCCAGTTGAAATATGCAAAGTGTCTGGTCTTTTAGCTTTAGCTAAATAGCATTCAAAAATACATGTGTTGATTGCAGAACCAGTAACACCAATGATTAATCCTAAGATAAATGCATGGTGTGTATAAAGGTATAATCCTCCCAATATTATTATTAGATAAAAATAATATTGAATGAACTGTTTAAAAATGTTGTAGAAACGACTCATTTTATATGCCTCCGTGTGACTGATATCAATCATGAAAACCGTTCCACTCATACAAACTAAATGATAATATAGGCGATTTGTGGTGTCAATTCTATTCAAATTGTTGTAAAAAAATAAGCATAGTTAGACACAATTTAGACACAATTAGACAAAAAGTCTATTTTCCTCAGAAATCGCTTGGTTTTTCAGTGATTAAATTCAAATAATACTTAATATGATTAACTATTCTTTCTGAAGCAAATCCATCACCGTAAGGATTAGATGCTTCAGACATTTGATGATATAATCTCTCATCATCGATTAATTCTTTTGCAGCTTGATACACATTTTGCTTATTTGTTCCAATGACTTTTAATGTGCCAGCTTCAACACCTTCAGGACGTTCTGTAACGCTTCGCAAAACTAAAACTGGCTTATTAAATGATGGCGCTTCTTCCTGAATTCCACCTGAATCTGTCAAAATAAAATAAGATTTTTTAGCAAAATTATGGAAATCTACTACGTCCAAAGGTTCAATCAATTCAATTCTGTCATGACTACCTAAAATCTTTTGAGCCACCTCTCGAACTTTCGGGTTTTTATGCATTGGATATACTAGTGCTAAATCAGTATACTCATCTATTAAGCGTCTAACCGCTTTAAATATATTTTCCATGGGTTGCCCGATATTTTCTCGTCGGTGTGCTGTCATAAGAATGAATTTTTTGTCATGGTATTTATCCATAATGTTAGATTTATAATTGTCATCAACTGTATATTTCATAGCATCAATCGCTGTATTACCAGTGACAACAACACTTTCTGAATATTTCCCTTCACTTAACAAATGCGATGCAGCATTTTTAGTAGGTGCAAAATGTAAGTCAGCTAATACACCAACTAATTGTCTATTCACCTCTTCCGGAAAAGGTGAATATTTATCATAACTTCTAAGCCCTGCTTCAACGTGTCCAATCGGCACTTGATTATAAAATGCCGCTAAACCACCTGCAAATGTCGTCATCGTATCACCATGTACAAGTACCATGTCTGGTTTTTCTAATTGAATCACTTGTTCTAATTGAGTGATTGATTTAGAAGTTATCTCAGAAAGTGTCTGTCCTGATTTCATAATATTCAAATCGTATTTTGGTTTGATTTCAAAGGTACTTAATACTGAATCAAGCATTTCTCTATGCTGTGCTGTAACAACAACAATTGGCTCGAGCATTTTTTCTTGTTCCAAAGCTTTAACTAAAGGAGCCATCTTTATGGCTTCGGGTCTTGTTCCAAATATGGTCATAATCTTTTTCATCAAACTACTTATCTCCGATTCTTCTATTTAGTACCAAACAATCTATCTCCAGCGTCGCCTAACCCTGGTGTGATATATGCTTTGTCATTTAGCTTTTCATCAAGTGCAGCAATATAAATATCTACATCTGGATGTGCCTCATGCATCTTTTCTACGCCTTCTGGTGCTGCAATTAAACACATGAAGCGAATATTTTTAGCGCCACGTTTCTTCAATGAAGTAATAGCTTCAATTGCTGATGTGCCTGTTGCTAACATAGGATCAACAACAATGATTTGTCTTTCAGTAATATCTTGAGGTAACTTAGCAAAATACTCTACAGCCTTTAATGTTTCGGGATCTCGATACAAACCGATATGTCCAACTCTTGCTGCAGGTACTAAACTTAAAATACCATCAGTCATACCTAAACCAGCTCTTAAAATTGGAACGATAGCTAATTTTTTACCAGCTAATCGTTTAGCCGTCATTTTAGTTACAGGCGTTTCAATATCAACATCCTGAAGCTCTAAGTCTCTAGTTACTTCATATGCCATCAACATACCAACTTCGTCTACAAGTTCTCTAAATTCTTTAGTACCTGTATTTACATCTCTAATATAGCTTAGTTTGTGTTGAATTAATGGATGATCGAAAACGTGTACTTTACTCATAAAAATTACTCCTATCTTTGTGTATGTTTATTGATATAGAGGATATTCAGCTGTTAATTTCGCAACGCGTTCTTTAGCTTGTTGTAATTTTTCTTCATCTTTACTATTTTTCAATGCTAAACTGATGATTTTTGCAACTTCCTCAAAAGCTTTTTCATCAAATCCACGCGTTGTTGCAGCAGGTGTACCTAAACGTATACCACTCGTTACAAAAGGTTTTTCTTGATCGAACGGAATGGTATTTTTGTTACATGTGATACCAACTGAATCTAAAGTCTCTTCAGCTTCTTTACCAGTAAGTCCTATAGACCCTTTTACATCAACAGCTACTAAGTGATTATCTGTACCGCCAGAAACAATTCTAAATCCTTCATTAATTAATGCTTCTGCAAGAACTTTTGCGTTTTTAACCACTTGTTGTTGATACGTTTTGAAATTATTTTCTAACGCTTCTCCAAAAGCAACTGCTTTTGCTGCAATAACATGCTCAAGAGGTCCACCTTGAATACCAGGGAAAATTGTTTTATCTATGTCTTTTTTATATTCTTCCTTACATAAAATCATACCACCACGTGGTCCGCGTAATGTTTTGTGTGTTGTAGTTGTTACAAAATCAGCATATTCTACTGGATTTGGATGTAAACCTGCCGCTACTAATCCTGCAATATGTGCCATGTCTACCATTAACTTAGCGTTTACTTCATCTGCGATTTCTTTAAACTTTTTGAAGTCAATTGTTCTTGAATATGCTGATGCACCTGCCACAATAAGCTTAGGCTTATGCTCTAACGCTAATTTACGAACTTCATCATAATTAATTCGTTCTGTGTCTTTATCTACTCCATATTCAACGAAATTGTAGAATTTACCACTAAAATTAACAGGCGCCCCATGTGTCAAGTGACCACCATGACTCAAATTCATACCTAAAACTGTGTCGCCCATTTCTAATGCAACTAAGTAAACAGCCATGTTCGCTTGTGAACCTGAATGTGGTTGAACATTGACATGTTCAGCTCCAAACAATGCTTTAGCACGATCAATTGCGATGCTTTCAGTAACATCTACAAACTCACAGCCACCATAATATCGGCGTCCTGGATAGCCTTCAGCATACTTATTAGTCAACACTGAACCTTGTGCTTCCATAACCGCTTCCGATACAAAATTTTCCGATGCGATTAACTCTATGTTGCTATTTTGTCTCTGAAATTCTCTCTCGATTGCTTCTGCGATAACTTTATCTTGCTTGGTGATATAAGACATAAAATCTCCCCTTCTTTCAAAAAAACTTATTGGTATTTAGCACGTTCGCCACCAATCTTTTTCGGCCTAGATGTGGCAATAGTTACAATTGCCTGTCCTACTTGCTTTACTGAGGTCCTTACAGGTACACATACATGTTTAATATGCATGCCTATTAATGTTTGACCAATATCAATTCCACAAGGAACAGTAATATGTTCGACCACGATCGGATCCTTCATATGCTGAAAAGCGTATGTTGCCAAACTCCCTCCAGCATGTACATCTGGAACGACGGAAACTTCTTCCATTGTTAATGGATTAAACTGAGATTTTTCTATTGTTATCGCTCTGTTGATATGTTCACATCCTTGAAAAGCAAAAGTAACGCCTGTCTCTTTACTCACAACATCTAATGCATTAAAAATAGTTTCTGCAACTTCCATCGAACCGACAGTCCCTATTTTTTCGCCTATGACTTCCGATGTTGAACATCCAATTAAACATATATCTCCTTTATTAAAAAATGACATATCTTTTAATTCGTCTAATAACATTGTCAAATCTTCCATAAAAGCCCACCCTTCCTAAAAATAAAAAAGGAATATAGCAAAGTGCTACACTCCTCTATTATAACTTATTTAACTGTTAACATATACTAATTATACAGAATTCCTACTAGCAAATAATATCTTTTAATTTTAAAATTAAACTTACAAGTTCTTCATAGGTATGTACATACATTTCTTTTGTTCCGCCGTATGGATCTATAACTTCTCCTGCTTCTTTTACATATTCATGCAATGTGAAAACATGATTTTGCAAACCAAAGTGTGCCTCTATTAATTCTTTGTGCGAATACGACATCGTCAAAATAATATCTGCTTTCAAATCTGCTTCAGTAAATTGTTGCGATAAGGTCGTTTCAGCTAAATGATGTTCTTCAACTAAGTCTTCAACATAATTCGAAACACCCTGATTGTTCACAGCGAATATACCTCTTGATTCAAATTGATGATTTGGCATAACCTCTTTTGCAATACTTTCCGCTAATGGGCTACGACATGTGTTACCTGTACAAACGAATAAAATCTTCATAGTTCACACCCTTTAATAATGTGATTACCTGCAGCTTTTAACATGCGATTCATAATTGCTTCTGTATTATCATTCAGCTCAAAGCCGTATATATACGCAGCTGAAATATTTTCATTTTCATCAAGTGAATGTAACACATCATAAAGATTATGACTTGCTTGTTTAACATCATTGTCATCCTGACATAATTGAATGAATTGCGCTTCACTTGGTATAAACGCCGCCTTATTACTCGGCACAATAAAAGCTATATAAGACCAATCTTTACCGTCATTTCCAATTTTGCTCTCAATATCTGTAATAATTGTAAGTGGTGTATTGGGTGAGTAATGCTTATACTTCATACCTGGTGCAATTGGCTGTTCAGTATCATTATAATCAGCATGGGCGATACTATTCGGAAGTATATCTGTAATCATTGCTGCTGTTATAGAACCAGGTCTTGCAATTTTATAAGGAAAAGATGTGCAATCTAAAACCGTACTTTCTAATCCTTCTTCACTTTGTTCAGCTTGAACAATACCATCGATACGGCCATTCAAATCTTGATATACATGATTGAAAGTTGTTGGTGAAGGTCTACCACTTAAATTAGCACTTGGAGCAGCTAGAGGTTCATTTATGATTTGTAATAATTGTCTGCCTACAGAATGGCTTGGCATTCTAACAGCAACTGATGATAAACCTCCAGAAACTTTTCGACATAGATAGCCTGGCTTTAACGGCAATATAAACGAAATAGGGCCCGGCCAGAATGCCTGCATTAACTTTTCTACGCGTGGATCCAAAGTATATGTAAAATCTTTTAATTGAACTTTACTGTGTATATGAACAATAAGCGGATTGTCAGATGGACGGCCTTTAGCTTCGTATATTTTAGCTACAGCTTCTTCATCTGTCGCATTTGCTGCAAGTCCATAAACTGTTTCAGTTGGTAAACCTATTAAACCACCGTTTAAAACAATGTCTTTTATTTCATTAATTTTAGGATATTGCTGTAAATCTTCATTATATTCTCTAACATCCCAAATTTTAGTATCCAACTTAATCACGCCTTTCTTATTTATCATAATACAAAGTAAAAAGCTATGCACTTAACTAATCATAGCAAAGGCATAACTTCTAATTACCATTTAAATGAGACGATTCGATCGTGGCCATTTATATCTTTAATAATGTCGATTTTTTTGTCAGGAAATTTACTTAAAATTATTGATTTAAGTGCCTCACCTTGATTGTAACCAATTTCAAAAACAACTGGGCTGCCTTTTTCCATAACGTGAGGTAAATCTTCAATGATTGATTCATAAATAGCATATCCATGGTTATCTGCAAACAATGCCTGATGTGGTTCGAATCTCGTAACCGTTGGAGACATCGTAACCATATCTTTTTCATCTATATATGGTGGATTAGATATCAAGCCGTTCAACTTGATACCTTCTTTAATTAAGGGCTTTAATGCATCCCCTGTTAAAAATTGTATTTGTGATTGATGCTTCTCAGCATTATTACGAGCCATATTCATTGCTTCAAGTGAAATATCAGTAGCAATAACATTTAAATCCGGCTTTTCGCATTTCAAAGTAATTGCAAGTACACCACTACCCGTTCCGATATCTACGATTGTTGCATCATCTTCTAACTGTTGTAAGAAATGCAACATTACTTCTTCAGTTTCAGGTCTTGGTATCAAACAATTTGAGTTTACATCAAACGTTCTACCATAAAATGAGGCAAAGCCAACTATATACTGTATAGGCTCTCCTAATAACATACGTTGTAATGCTAAGTCGAACTTCATAATCATCGCTTTCGGCATATCATCATGCATGTGGACTACAAAGTCCGTACGCGTCCATTGAAATACATCTAACATTAACCATTCAGCTCGTGTTTGTTCAAACCCTTTTTGTTGTGTTAAATGAATTGCTTCATCTAACTTTTCTTTATAATTCACCATTATTAAGTTCTTTCAATTTATCTGTCTGCTCTGATAAAGTCAGTGCATCTATAATTTCTTCTAAATGGCCTTCCATAATTTGCCCTAATTTTTGAAGCGTTAGACCTATACGGTGGTCTGTTACACGGCTTTGTGGATAATTATAAGTTCGAATACGTTCTGAACGATCACCAGTACCGACTGCTGATTTACGTTGTGACGCATACTTTTGTTGTTCTTCTTGAACTTTCATATCGTATAAACGTGCTTTTAACACTTTCATTGCTTTTTCACGGTTTTGAATTTGAGACTTCTCAGAAGATGTTGCAATGACACCAGTTGGCAAATGGGTAATACGTACTGCAGAGTCAGTTGTGTTTACGTGCTGACCACCTGCACCACTTGAACGATACGTGTCGATTTTTAAATCTTCATTTCTAATTTCAATTTCTACATCTTCAACTTCTGGTAAAACTGCCACTGTAGCTGTTGAAGTATGAATACGTCCACCTGATTCTGTTTCAGGCACACGTTGAACGCGGTGCGCACCATTTTCAAATTTCAATTTACTATACGCACCATTACCAGAAACTGAGAAACTAATTTCTTTGTAACCACCATGGTCACTTTCAGACGCTTCTACTATTTCAGTTTTGAATCCTTGTGATTCAGCATACTTTGAATACATACGCATTAAATCACCAGCAAAAATCGCAGCCTCATCACCACCAGCTGCTGCTCTTATTTCTACAATAACATCTTTGTCATCATTAGGATCTTTAGGAATCAATAATATTTTAAGCTCTTCTTCAAGATTTGGAAGTTCAGCTTTAATACCGCTACTTTCCTCTTTTAACATTTCTACTTCTTCTTTATCATCAGTTTCACTTAACATTTCTTCAATATCAGCTAATTCTTCTTTTTTAGCTTTATAGTTACGATAAACATCTACAGTTTTTTGTAAATCAGCTTGCTCTTTAGAATATTTACGTAATTTATCTGAATCATTTACAACATCTGGGTCACTTAACAGTTCATTTAACTGTTCGTATCTTTCTTCTACAATATCTAATTGATCAAACACTTATAATTCCTCCTTATTATTATCACTAGGTGCTACGATATGGTGCGCGCGACAACGTGGCTCATAACTTTCATTGGCACCTACTAAGATAATCGGATCATCGATTTTAGCTGGTTTACCATTTATTAATCGTTGCGTTCTACTAGATGAAGAACCACAAACAGCACAAACTGCTTGAAGTTT
Organism: Staphylococcus sp. GDB20D11A; assembly: GCF_016893255.1. Lineage (NCBI taxonomy): Bacteria > Bacillati > Bacillota > Bacilli > Caryophanales > Staphylococcaceae > Staphylococcus > Staphylococcus sp. GDB20D11A. The sequence continues at coordinate 60,099 of NZ_JAFEPJ010000010.1, read as the reverse complement.
CGTTACTTGTTCACTGACAGCCATCAATTTAGGCATTGGTTCGAACGGTTCGCCCCTAAAATCCATATCTAATCCAGCAACAATAACACGGTGTCCATCTGCTGATAGTTTTTCTACTATACTTACAATTTCATCGTCAAAAAATTGCACTTCGTCTATTCCAATAACATCAACATTAGTTAAGTCATACGTCATAATTTCACTTGCTTTAGAAATATTAATCGCTTCAATGGCATTACCATTATGAGAGACCACTTTTTCTTTATGATATCGATCATCAATCGCCGGTTTAAATACAACGACTTTTTGTTTAGCGTATATGCCCCTTCTTAAACGTCTTATAAGTTCTTCGGATTTACCGCTAAACATACTACCTGTAATACATTCTATCCAACCGGAATGGTAAGTTTCATACATTGAGAGTTCCACCTTTTTCAAAACATAATCGCTTTATTATATCATATTTCAAATATTCATAAATGTCTTTTTCATAATTATATCGATATTGTACATGAACAATTATTTTATAAATTTGTCTTGCATATTTATATACAGCTATTCTACTTTGTTCCTTTTTATTCGTGCGATTTTTCTACTCAATACAAACTTTAATGAAGGGGGAATTTATCATTATGTATTAACAACATGGTATTGAGTCACTTTTTTGAACACAGTCGTAAGTATATACCCTTACTACGCTTATAAATAAAAAAGCTGTCTACAATTCCATTATTGGATGCAGACAGCTTAACGATTACTATATTAGTTGTTTGATTTAAGACCAAACTTTTTGTTGAAACGTTCCACACGTCCATCCGCAGCAGCGAATTTTTGACGTCCAGTGTAGAATGGATGTGAATCAGATGAAATATCTAAACGAATAACTGGGTATTCTTTTCCATCTTCCCACTCCATCATTTCTGAAGATGTTTTTGTAGAACCGCTTAAGAATTTGAAGTTTGTAGTAGTATCTAAAAAGATTACTTGGTGATACTCAGGATGAATTCCTTGTTTCATTATTTTCAGCTCCTTTGCCCTGAACCATCTGGAACAGAGTTATTTGTGAGTTTTTACCCAATACTGTGTAATTATAAAGGTAATTAATTCAAAACGCAAGCCCCTATATAATGTTTATTAAATTATAGGTCGACCCGTTTTAGTACTTTCTTCTGCAGACTTTTGTAGCTGCTTGAAGAAATCTTCATTATTCTTAGACTTTTTAAGTTTGCGAATAAATCTTTCAGTAAAGTCTGTTGAGTCAGTGAATAGATTTCTTAATTGCCATAATGTGTCTAATTCAGATTTACTTATCAACAATTCTTCTTTACGCGTTGAACTTCTGCCAATATCAATTGCAGGGAAGATACGACGTTCAGACAATTTACGATCTAAATGTAACTCCATGTTACCTGTTCCTTTAAATTCTTCGTAAATCATATCGTCCATACGTGAACCCGTATCAACTAATGCAGTTGCAAGTATTGTTAAACTTCCACCTGCTTCAATATTTCTCGCTGCACCGAAGAATGCTTTTGGTTTGTGTAAAGAGGCAGGATCTAAACCACCTGATAATGTACGACCACTTGGTGGAATAACTAAGTTATAAGCGCGTGCTAATCTCGTTATAGAATCCATTAAAATAATGACATCTTCCCCAATTTCTACTAAACGCTTTGCACGTTCAAGTAATAATTCAGCTACTTTAACATGGTGTTCTGGTGGTTCGTCAAACGTTGAATGAACGACTTCAGCAGCTTCTACTGAGCGTTCTAAATCTGTTACCTCTTCAGGACGCTCGCCAACTAACAAAATAAATAGCTTTGCATCTGGTTTGTTCGTACTGATTGCATTCGCTATCTCTTTTAACAACGATGTTTTACCTGCTTTAGGTGGCGCCACTATTAAACCACGTTGACCTAAACCAATCGGTGTTACTAAATCCATGATGCGCGTTGAATAATTTTGTGTTTCTGTCTCTAATTTAATACGCTCATCTGGATAAAGTGGTGTCAAAGCTTGGAAATGCGGACGTTTCTTCACTTCTTCTGCGTTATGGTCATTAACAAAGTCAACTTGTAATAAGCCATAATATTTTTCGTTATCTTTAGGTTTTCTAACTTTCCCAGTTACTTTATCCCCACGTTTAATTTCAAAACGACGAATTTGGCTAGCAGATATATAAATATCTTTTTCCCCTTTAGAATAGTTCACTGTTCTTAAAAAACCATAACCATCTGGTTGTATATCATCTAAGATACCTTCCATATAATAGTTACCATCTTTTTCCATTTGTGCTTCCATAATAGCTAGAACAAGTTCTTTTTTATTTAATTTACTATAGTTCGTCAACTTAAGAGTTTTAGCTTTTTGAGTGAGTTCCTTGGTAGTATAATTCTTGTACAGTTCGTGGAATGATTCATACTGAGGAGATGTACGTTCTCTTTCAGGCATATAGTTTACACCCATTTCATTATTTTTTAGTTAGTAAGTAATAGATAGGCATGACAATGCATAAATAACTGTGCTAGCACAATCCCATTATGCTAATCCCCAACCTTTTAAATACATGAATAACTATAGCAAATTTTTATTTTAATTACAAAATCTATTTATAAAAATTGCAAAATTAAAACAGTACACAAAACTTAATTAGTCATGTGCACTGTTTTATTGCGATTTTTAATTCAAAAATCAAATTTATTTAAAATAGCCAGCTATAGATTTCACTTCTAAGAACTCTTCAATACCATAATCGCCCCATTCACGACCTAAACCAGATTGTTTATAGCCACCAAATGGTAAGTCTGGCTTTCTACCTGCTTCGTTTATTTCTACTGTACCTGCTTCAATAGAACGAGCTACTTTATGCAATATTTCTTTGTCCTTACCAATAACATATCCTGCCAAACCATATTTTGTATCATTTGCAATTTGAATCGCTTCATCTAAATCGTTATAAGTGATAACTGACATTACTGGCCCAAAAATTTCTTCTTGTGCTATCGTCATTTGATTATCTACATTAATAAAAATTGTCGGACGTGCAAAGTATCCTTTTTCAAGTCCTTCTGGTTTACCAGGACCACCATAAAATAATTCAGCACCTTCTTCAATACCTTTATTAATATAATTTTGTACTTGATCAAATTGTTTTTTACTAATGATAGGGCCTACTTGTGTACCATCTTCTCTTGGATTACCGACACGCACTTGGCTAAATTGTTCTTTTAATTCAGCTAAGAATGCATCTTTAATTTTGCTAGGCACTAAAACACGTGTACCAGCTGTACATACTTGACCAGTATTATTAACAACTTTGCCTGTTGTTGCTTTAGCCGCTTCTTTAATATCTACGTCATCTAGGACGATGTATGGAGATTTGCCACCAAGCTCTAATGATACCTTTTTAAAGTCTTTAGCAGCTTTTTCCATAATTTTAGAACCAGTAGGGCCTGATCCTGTAAATGACATCATGCGTACTTTAGGATGTTCAGATAAAGGATTCCCAACGCCAGCACCATCACCATTAACAAGGTTAAATACACCTTTAGGAACACCGACTTTATCAAAAATCTCAGCTAAAATAACAGCTGCAAATGGTGTTTCTTCAGATGGTTTAAGTACAACTGGACTACCAGCCGCAAATGCTGCTGCTAATTTTAATGATGTTTGGTTTGTAGGGAAGTTCCACGGTGTAATTAAGCCAGATACACCGATAGCTTCTTTAACAACTAAATCATCTCCGCGGCGTTCTTCAAATTCGTAGTTATCTAATGCGTCTCTCGCTGCAACAAAATGATTTAGTCCCATTTGATAATGGACACGCTCAGATAATGATAAAGGAGCACCTAACTCATCCGTAATAGCTTGTACAATATCGTCTTTTCTGTTTTCATATTCTTTTACAATTTTATCTAATAATGCTTGTCTTTCTTTCACAGATGTATGACGGAACTCTAAATAAACATTGTCTGCCGCCTCGACGGCTTTATCAACATCAACTTTATTACCTTTAGCAACTTTCCCGATTACTTCTTCGGTTGCTGGATTTATAACTTCTATCGTTTCATTACTATTACTTTCTACCCATTCGCCATTAATGTACTGCTTTGTGTAGTCTCTCATTATTCTTTCACTCCTCAAGAATGATTTATATATTATTTATCCGTAATGCATACGATATAAACATTACATTCCATTATGATACGCTCCCTTTTAATATGTTCAAAATAAAATGCTTTAAAATTTTGCTGCATCTAATTTTTTTATATTTTTAAATAAAAATAACTATTCCTACATCATCGCAAATAATGCGAAGACTTAGAAATAGTTATAATCAATGCTATGTTTAAACGTCATGTAATTATTTAGCAGTACGTTGATCCGTTAAATCGACATATGATTGCGCCCATGCTTCAATTGGATGTAAAGCCTCTGCTAACGCTTTACCTTTTTCAGTTAGCACATAAATAATTTGTACTGGACTCGTAGAAATGATTTGCTTCTCAACTAACTCCCATTGTGCAAGCTCTGACAACTTAAGACTTAAAGCACGCGGCGTTATTGTTTTCAAATCTCTTTTCATATCGGAAAAGTGTGCTGAACAGTCATTACATCTTGAGAGATAATTAATGATTAATCCATTCCAACTTCTACCAAGTATTTTAAAAGTTTCTTCGAGATACGGACATACTTCCATCATCTTCACCTCTCATCAATAAATTTAGAATGTAAACGAACACCCTTTTTTAATCAGTATAATCAGTATAATTATTATACCACAAAACAAGATAAATCTATACAGTTTCCGTCCAAATATCTGCACCTAAAGCTTTTAAATGTTCTACAATATCTGTATAACCTCTATAAATATGTTTAACATTGTAAATTGTAGTTACACCCTCAGCAATTAAACCAGCAATAATTAAACAAGCTCCTGCTCTTAAATCGCTAGCATAAACTTCAGCACCATGTAATGTTGATGGTTTTATCGTTGCTGTGCCTTCGTCAACTTCAATATTTGCACCCATGCGCTTTAATTCTTCAACATGTTTAAAACGCTCCGGATAAATCGTATCAGTTACAAATGAAGGACCATTTGCCATAAATAATAATGGTGTTATTGGCTGTTGCAAATCAGTAGCAAAACCTGGATATACTAGTGTTTTAATATCAACAAATTGATATGGTGCATTATTATTGATGCGAATTCTTTCGTCTCTTACATCAACATTCACACCTAATTCACTAAATTTAGCAGTTAATGTTTCTACATGTTTCGGAACAATATTATTTAATATAACATTTTCTCCACATGCTGCAGCGATACACATATATGTGCCTGCTTCAATTCTATCAGGTATAACTTGATACTCAGAACCATGTAATTCTTTGACACCATTGATTTTAATCGTTGATGTACCCGCTCCCTTAATATTAGCTCCCATACTTGTTAAGAAGTTAGCAACATCAACTACTTCCGGTTCTTTAGCAGCATTTTCAATTACAGTTTGTCCTGTTGCATAAACTGCAGCTAGCATAATGTTAATTGTTGCACCTACACTAACCATATCTAGAAAAATATGTGCACCTTTTAACTCTTTAGCTTCAATTTTCATTGATGTCGTACTTGATTCATCAATTTCAGCACCTAAAGCTTTAAATCCTTTAATATGTTGATCAATTGGACGTGGCCCAAGTGGACATCCTCCCGGTAAACCAATCACACATTTTTTAAATCTACCTAACATGGCACCCATCATATAGTATGAAGCACGTAATGATTCAACTTTATTATTTGGTAATGCAGCATTTTGTATTTCAGTTGTATCAACTTCTAATTCCGTACCATTTAGTGATGCCTTAATATTTAAATCTTCTAATAAACTCACTAAAGTTTTAACATCAGAGATTTGCGGTAACCCTTCTAATTTCACATGTCCTTGAGCTAATAATGTTGCAGGAATGATAGCTACAGCACTGTTTTTCGCGCCACTGATATTAACTTCCCCATTTAGTGTGCGTCCACCTCTTATTTTTATTACCTCTTGAGCCATATCATTTATCTCCTTTGTCCATTACTTTTTAATTTTTTGCATTATTAGCATTATAAATTAATTTTACTTTATTTGTAAAATAGTTTATTTTAATCGTTAAAATCTTGTCTTTCTATTTTCGATTGATTAATAACAAATCATTCACCTTTACTAATATATGCTGTTCTTCCCCACTTGACCATGGTCTAAAGTCTGATTATTCAACTAAATATTGACGTTGTTTTGACAATTATTTAGTTTTAATTCTACGATTTGCACGTAAACTTTTTTCATAAATTGCTCATTTTCCTTATAATTATATCACAATCAATTTTGATATATTTTACCATTTTTACGCTTTCATTTTAAAATCAAACTGTTTTATTTATTACTTATACAACATAAAAAAGAAGCAAACACCATTTTGTCTGCTTCTTTTAAAATTAATATCCCTACGTTATTAATAACTTAAAGACTAAATATTAATTATTTAGCGCGGTTTGAAGTACCGAACTCTTTAATTTTACCTTTAACTGTTTCTTTGATAGCTTCACGTGCAGGTCCTAAGTATTTACGAGGATCGTAAACTTCTTTGTCGTTATTTAAAACGTCACGAACTGCTTTTGCTGAAGCGATTTGGTTTTCAGTGTTTACGTTAATTTTAGCTGTACCAAATGGAATTGCTTTTTGGATATCTTTAGTCGGGATACCAGTACCACCGTGTAATACTAATGGTAAACCTGTAGATAAACCGATTTCTTCCATTTCTTTAAATCCTAATTTTGGTTCACCTTTGTATGGACCATGAACTGAACCTAATGCTGGCGCTAATGCATCGATACCAGTTTTTTCAACTAGTTCTTGACATTCTTTAGGATCAGCATAAATGATGCCGTCTGCTACAACATCATCTTCTTGTCCGCCAACAGTACCTAATTCAGCTTCTACAGAAACACCTTTTTCATGAGCGTATTCAACAACTTTTTTAGTTGTTGCTACGTTTTCTTCGAATGGGCTGTGTGAAGCATCGATCATTACTGATGTGAAACCAGCATCGATAGCTTCTTTACATTTTTCAAAGCTTGAACCATGGTCTAAATGGATTGCTACAGGAATAGTGATGTTTAAGTCATGCATTAACCCTTCAACCATTTTAACAATTGTGTAGAAACCGCTCATGTATCGAGCAGCACCTTCAGAAACACCTAAAATTACAGGTGCATTTTCTTCTTGTGACGCTTCTAAAATTGCTTGAGTGAATTCTAGGTTATTAATATTGTATTGACCTACCGCATAACCATTTTCTTTTGCATCAATTAACATTTCTTTCATTGAAACTAAAGGCATGAAAGTTCCTCCTTGAGTGCTTACGCACGTATTTTTCAAAGTAATTATATCAAAAAAATAGCGTCAATGCATTGAAATACTGCAGATTAAATGTGTATTTTTTGAAAAATGCGATAGTTATACTAAATGCAAACGTATACATTTTTATACAATTTAAGCCGTTGCATAATATGTAGTCATTAATTACAATATTTTATAAGTAGATTGGAGGATAAAGATGTCAAAAATCTTAAACACACAACTAATAGGTATCTTTAATAGGCTAGAAAAACAATCTTTAGAAATTCAAATGGCTGCCCAATGTTTAATTCAAGCAATTGGTGGCGAAGGTTATGTTTATGTAAAAGGTTATGATGATTTACAGTTTTTCGAAAGTTTCATTCTACATGGTGATGAGCGTTTAAAATCTAGCCGAAAACTTGACGCTATTAAAGACTTTAAAGAAATTGACTCAACTGATCGTGTATTATTATTCGCACCATTTTATAATGATCAAGTTGCATTAGATATTCAAAAACTTATCGACTTAGATATCGATGTGGTCTTAATAAGCAACAAACCTAAAACAGATGATTTCCCTGATCATCTCGTACATTTTATCGATTTATCTACACCAAGACCTATAGTCTATACTGAAGATTACGATAAGATTGTCCAGCCACATGCGATGGCATTGAATTATGTATACTATGACATTTATACACAAATGATTGAAATGACAAGAGACTTAGAATTATAAAAGTCACTATTGTTATTTAATACCTTGTCACTAACATAATATTAAAATTATACGAAAAACCGGTACTTTCAATGTTAAACAATGAAAGTACCGGTTTTATTAGCAAATTTATTTATTTTGTTGATATTTTAATGAAGCTTCAATAAATGATTTAAAAATCGGGTGCGGACGATTTGGTCTAGATAAGAATTCTGGGTGGAATTGACAAGCAATAAAGAAATCATTTGTCGGAATCTCTACCATTTCTACTAAACGTCCATCTGGACTTGTACCAGAAATCACCATACCATTCGCTTCTAATTGTTCTCTATAGTCATTGTTAAATTCATAACGATGACGATGTCTTTCTTCAATTTCCGCTTTACCATAAACATCTTGTGCCAATGTGCCTTCTTTAATTGAACATGGATATAAGCCTAAGCGTAATGTACCACCTAAATCTTCGATATCTTTTTGTTCTGGTAATAAATCTATAATTGGGTATGGTGTTGCAGGGTCTAATTCAGCTGAATGTGCGCCTTCAAGGCCTAATACGTTTCTTGAAAATTCAACTGTTGCAAGTTGCATTCCTAAACAAATACCAAAGAATGGTACATTGTTTTCTCTAGCATACTTAATTGCACTAATTTTACCTTCACTTGCACGGAAACCAAATCCACCTGGTACTAAAATACCGTCGACATCTGCAAGGTATTCGGCCGCATTTTCATCTGTAGCTTCACTTGAATCAATCCATCTAATATCAATATCTTTAGCGAAAGGATATCCGGCATGTTTTAATGATTCAACTACAGATAAGTATGCATCTTGTAAGCTAACATACTTACCAACTAAACCAATTGTAATTTTACCATCTAAATTATTAACGATATCTAACAACTGTTTCCATTCATCAAGCTGTGTTTCATATTTCGCGTTTAATTGTAAACGTTTAATAACGATATCATCCATATTTTGTTGGCTTAATTGTAACGGAATTTCGTATAAAGAATCTGCATCACGACATTCAATAACACTTTCTTTATTAATGTCACAGAATAATGCAATTTTATCTTTTAAATCTTGTGTCATTTCATATTCAGTTCTTACAACGATTAAGTCTGGTTGAATACCTAAGCCTCGTAATTCTTTAACACTATGTTGTGTCGGCTTCGTTTTCATTTCTCCAGCAGCTTTAATATAAGGCAGTAATGTACAGTGAACATACATAACATTTTCTCTACCTAAATCGCTACGAATTTGACGAATCGCTTCAATAAACGGTAATGACTCAATATCACCTGTTGTACCGCCAATTTCAGTGATAACAACGTCTGCATTCGTACTTTCCCCTGCAAGTAATAAACGTTCTTTAATTTCATTTGTGATATGCGGAATAACTTGAACTGTTCCGCCTAAGTAATCACCACGACGTTCTTTTTTCAATACGTGTGAATACACTTTACCGGCTGTTACATTCGAAAACTTGTTTAAATTAATATCAATAAATCTTTCGTAATGTCCTAAGTCTAGGTCAGTTTCTGCACCATCATCCGTTACGAATACTTCACCATGTTGATAAGGACTCATTGTACCTGGGTCAACATTTAAGTATGGATCGAATTTTTGAATTGTTACATTTAGACCTCTATCTTTTAATAATCTACCTAGAGAAGATGCTGTAATACCCTTCCCTAATGATGAAACTACGCCACCTGTTACAAAAATAAATTTTGTCATGTCTTGACCTCCTAATTATTAAAGGGAATGCTTCTTCATCAATTGTAAAAATTACGTAAAACATAACATTAAAGTAAGCTCATTCAAGTTGTTTATTTGTCGAATTCGACAAAATTAAATTCTGTTTACTTACCGTTTCCATACTGCTATGTCACTATGTATATCATTTACAACTTTGATTATTGCGTTATCATTTCTTGATTTACTCAATTAAATAAAAAAACGCTCCCTCTCACAAATTTTGTAAGGGGAGCGTATAAATTTTATACACGTGTCCTATTTAAAGGAGCCCGAATAAAATTTTATCATCTTTCAACTAAAAGTCAAACAAAAAATTATGCTTTGAAGTCTTCTTCGTCTTCAAAATCTTCTTCGTCTTCATCTAGTTCATCTTCATCTTCTTCAATGACTATATCCGAATGATTGATTTCTTCTTCAACTTGCTCATCTTCAGGATCATTTAATTCTTCTTGATCATCAGTTTGAGCTGGAATATCGTCATCATCATCCATTTCATCTCCACCCAATAATTTTAAGTTTTGATCTTCTTCATCATCGGCGTCTAAAATATCAAATTTTTGAATTGTTGGTGCAATTTTCTCTTCGATATCATCTACTGAGTACCAGTCACGTAATCCCCATAAGTTTTCACCAACATTTAAAAAACGTCCATCTGTATTTAAATCTGTGTAAAATTGTACAACACGAGTTTCAATTTCCTCATACTCATAATCACCTAATGCTCTAAATTCATCGATGATATCATATAAGTTCATTGTTTCACCTTTATCATTCAATAATGTATAAGCCATATCAATAAATGATTTTTCATCAACCATTTGTTTTGTATAATCTTGAATTTTCATTGCCCAATACTTCCTTTCGAAGGATATAATCTAAATTTATACGTCTGAATTCATTTATATATAGTAACAAAACTAAATTATAAATGACAATATCATATTTCGCAATCACTGTTAGTAATTTAAATATTTTTCGAAAACGACATAGTCATCAGTTTGTTCGATTTCAACGAAATTACTATTTAGACATAATGGTTTAAAATCATTATTCTCTCCAAACAGAATCATCGTAATCACATTAAGGTTGTCATAGTTTTTTCTTAAGTAAGTAGGCAATTGTCGAAGCGCACTTGAACCAATACCATTAAAGCGATATGATTTATCCACTTCAATAGCAGCAATGTTCATGCGTTCACCAATCTGCTCCAATGCGATAAAACCAACCTTTTGGCCATCAATCATTAAATTAATGATATGTACATTGGTCACTTCTGAACGACTTTCTTCTTCAAGCTTTAATGACGAAACATGTTTTGAATCTAAGTCCAAGTAATATAGTCGTTCTTTGCCAATTGGCCCTTCTTCTTTAGTTGCTGTATGCATGAATCCAGCACGTTCGTATAGGTTCCAAGCATTGTCATTTTCCGCATCTACTACTAGATATAGATGATTAAAATCAGGAAATACACCTTGAACATATTGTGGCAATGACATCATTATTTTCGTGCCATATCCAAAACCTTGATATTTTTCATTAATCGATAATGAACGAATATAAACGACATTTTCAGGTGTATCATAACCTTCATGCTGATAGTAACGATGTAATACAAAAAAGCCCACCACTTCATTTTTGTCGTTTATTGCTACGTTAGCAATCCTATCAGCATCATTAATTGCATCATCAATAACTTCTTTAGGTAAAGATGAATATATTTGTTGTCTTTCATTCAAGTCAAAATCATTAATTGCTGAACGATATTGTTCATCAAATGCTTTTAAAGTGATACCTTCAAAACAAAGTTCTTTAGCCATATATTTAACCCCTATCTTTTTATATATGAAGCATGAATCCCCGTATTATTTTACCTATTATTTCACTACGATACCATTATTTACTCTAAGTTAAATAAATTACTTATTTATATTTTTGCAAATTTTAAAATTAATGTGCTATTCCTCATTATTTATCATTTTAATCAAAGACTTACAAATACACTGCGTACGAACTACTTTTAATATTACGTCACTAACTAACAATCCTATACAACTTCAAAATTCCTAGAAAATAATATATATAACTTAACGTCCACGTTTGTAATACATTAATTGCGATACGCTTACAATGTTGAAATACAATGGCATCAAATTTGTTAATAATTACTATTATTACTTGTTTTTTAGTCATTTTACTATACTATTATTTAAGGATAGACATTAATAATGAGGTGGGAATCTTATGAAAGTTGGCATTGACGCTGGCGGTACACTAATTAAAATCGTTCAAGAGCAAGATAACCAACGTACTTTTAAAACTGAATTAACTAAAAATATTGATCAAGTTGTGGAATGGTTAAACCAACAGCAAATTGAAAAATTATGCTTAACTGGAGGTAATGCAGGTGTCATTGCTGAAAACATCAACATTCCTGCACAAATTTTTGTAGAGTTTGATGCTGCATCTCAAGGACTAGGTATTTTATTAAAAGAGCAAGGCCATGACTTAGCAGATTATATTTTTGCAAATGTTGGTACCGGTACGTCACTACATTATTTCGACGGTCAATCACAACGTCGTGTAGGCGGTATCGGTACAGGTGGTGGCATGATTCAAGGACTCGGTTATTTACTAAGTCAAATCACTGATTATAAACAGTTAACTGACATGGCACAACACGGTGATCGTAACACTATTGATTTAAAGGTTAGACATATTTATAAAGATACCGAACCACCCATTCCCGGTGATTTAACAGCAGCTAATTTTGGCCATGTACTACATCATTTAGATGCTGATTTTACACCTAGCAATAAATTAGCAGCCGTTATTGGTGTCGTTGGCGAAGTTGTTACGACAATGGCCATTACTGTTGCACGAGAATTTAAAACTGAAAATATCGTTTATATCGGTTCTTCATTTCATAATAACGCTTTATTACGCAAAGTTGTGGAAGATTATACTGTGTTACGCGGTTGCAAACCGTACTATGTTGAAAACGGCGCATTTTCAGGTGCTATTGGTGCATTATATTTAGGAAAATAGAAAAAGACCATTTATATGAGCGTTGTTTTAAATAAACGCTATATAAATGGCCTTTTATTTTATGGTCTACGTGTTTTGAATACGTATTGTTCCATTTATTATCACTTAATTACTTACAACTCAATTCAATTAAAATGTAAGTTCATTAGACAATTTTTGCGCTGAAACAATTGTACCAACCACGCCAGTTTTTAAATCTATCGCAACGGCTTTATGATCATCTCTAAGTTCATCTAGCCATTCTCCGAAAACAGAACCTTCAATCGTAATTAAATCACACTCTTCAAAATCTTCATCTCGAACTTTTAACGCTCTGTTTTTAATACTCCATACAGGCATAATATGCGGCTTTTTTTCGTCGCTATCATTTTCACTAATGAGAATAAACTGCTTACTTCCTTTTTTAGTTAAGCCGTATACTTCATCATATTTCGCTACATCTTGGACAAATTCTTTGATTCTAATTTTATCTAATTCCGTCATCACTTCTTGTGTAACAGCTACAACGTTTAGTAGATGCCCTTCTTCTTCCATTGTTTGATTCATAATAATATGGTCTTGTTCATCAAACAATTCATCTAATTCATAAGTAGCAAAACGATCAACGTCCATTTTTACAACTTTATCAAATGGAATATCACGACTTGTTAAAAATGATACGGCCACACTTTCTTCTGTCCAAACGCCTACATACGCTTCACTTTTATAATTTAGACGTACTAGTTTTTTATTTTTAGAGGCAAAATAAATACATTCATTTATTAATATATCTCTAAAGAATGGATATGCTTTATAAGACATGCTTGACCCTCACTTTTTAAAATATGTCATACATAAAATAGTAAATGACTCCAACAAGATAGTCAATTAGACATATTATGAATTCAATTTAATGTCATGTTTTTCATTTTAAAAATTCAATAGCATTAAATTTTACGTATACACAAATTCGGTCTATAACACGAAACATATCTAGTTACTAAAAATTTCAAAGCGATAACCTTTAATATACCTTTATCAACAAAATGGCAACTCTTATAACATAGTGAAATAAAAGTCGCCATTTAATATTAGTATTACAAAGTATTGCCATATCATAAATTTAATTACTGTTGACTAGAATCGAAAAAAGCTTGTTACAAGCGCATATTCAGTCAACTACTGGCAACATAACATTGTAGCGCCTTATGTTCCGAACTCTAATAGTGTTCAAGTTCAGCTAAAAATGCGCGTTCATTCTCCAGTACTGTTTCTTTTGAATCTCCATGCCAAATACAGCCAAACCTTGATTTAACTTTATCTTCACCGTACCAATCACCATCATAATAAGATAACGGGTATAAACTACCTTCTTTGACATATTTCAAAATCGTATTGAAGAAATGTGTGTTATCACCTTTTGAATGATAACTATAAAACTTTTGATATCCTGAATTCAACTCGTTTGCAAGCAATAACATGCTAGTTGAACCATTTTGTCTAAAGTTTAAATCAATCGCATAAACGTTATCATCCTCATCGACGAGTAAGTCAAAACCAGCCACACCAAAGAATCCTTGATTCACACCGATTTCCATAATTTGTCTACCTGCTTCTATAACGTGCTCTGGTACATTAGTAGTATTTTCATTTCCGTTATAAAATCCGTACTTATCCGTTAATTGCGTTGCCGCACCAAGATATTGAATGCCTAGCGATTCCGAGTATGCAAACTGAACGCAATAATTCGCTTTTTCTTCAATCTTCTGTTCGATAATAAGCGAATTCGTTTCAGCAGTTGCCTCTTTAATACGCGTTATCGCTTTTTGTAAATCTGTATCATGATAACAAATCATAACGCCATAGCCACCTGCTGTCGGAAGATCATCTCCCGGCTTAATTACAAACGGGAATACCCAATTCTTAATCTCGTTTTCGAATTGCTCAATTTTTACAACTTTTCTTTTTGGTAAAAACTTCCCATTTGTCCTTTCAGGTATTCTTGCTTTATTATTTAAAGCAACAAATAACGTTTTATCTAATGCATAATATTGCTGATTCAAGATTGTTTCATCATGAATATATTGAAAATAAATCTTTTTATTTTCCTTATGTGCCAATTGTTTGATCAAGTTTTCGTAAGATTGCTGATTGTTAAATGTATAAATTGAATTCGGTACATCCTTACCAATAACTTGAAATAGCTGATGCAATTTGTCTGTCGCACTAGCTTCGTGAACAATAACAGGTAATTGATTTGCTATTAATAACTCCCTACCAGTTAAAAAATTAGATTGATGTTCGTCCGGTTTCAACCATGGATTCGATATATACGAAGGTCTTGACGTATAGACAACATCTTTGTCATATAAATCACTTAACGTTAAGTTCGGCTCATTACCATTATTTGTCATTACTTCCCATTCCCTTTCAAATGCGCATGCTCTTCAATAATGTCTTGATAAACGTCTTGATTTGTAATTAACTCTAACCCCATCAACGCCATTATTTTAGCACCTTTAATTAATGCTTCATCACCATGTACACTCGCAGCTGCTTCTCTAAATCTATGCGTATGTCCTACTAAATTACGTGATCCTATTTTAATATGAGGATGTATTGTTGGCACAACATGACTTACGTTCCCTGTATCCGTAGAGCCATAACCAAAATCATCATCAATAACTGCTTCACCAACTTCTTCAGCATATTTAGCAAATAAATCATCTAATTTCGGCGTTTTAATGAATTCATTCACACCGTTTTGAATTGGACCAAATTCATAATCACAACCAGTCTGTATCGCAGCTCCACGTGCGATTTGATTTACTTTTTCTGTTAATATATCCAATTCTTTACGCGTCATTGCTCTAGTATAAAAACGAGCATGTGTATAGTCTGGAATAATATTAGCTGCTTTCCCGCCATCTAAAATCACACCATGCACACGTTGACCTTTTTTAATATGTTGTCGTAGTTGTGCTACACCATTAAAATAACTAATCATAGCGTCTAATGCATTTAACGCTTCATCTGCATTTTCAGAGGCATGAGCACTTTTTCCGTAAAATTTAACATCTAAAACATCCACTGCCAAAGTATCAATCGTTTTATAAGTTTCATTTCCCGGATGAATCATTAAGGCAATGTCTATTTGATCAATCACACCAGCCTTGACATAAGAAGCTTTAGCGCTACCATTTTCCCCACCTTCTTCAGCTGGACATCCGAGAACGATTACTTTACCACCAATTTGGTCAATCACTTGCTTCAAACCAATTGCACCAAGCACACTTGCAGTTCCAATGATATTATGACCACAAGCATGACCTAATCCTGGCAATGCATCGTATTCTGCTAAAAAACCTATAGCTGGCCCGTCAAGACCCGAATCATATGTCGCTATAAACCCAGTTGCATGCCCAGCAATCTCGGTTTCAATTTCAAAATCATGTTCTTTCAAACGATCTATTAAAGTTCGAGACGCAAATATTTCTTCATTACCAAGTTCAGGACGTTCATGAATTCTATGACTGATTTCGATATAACTATATTTATTTGTTTCTATATAATCGAGAATTTGTTGTTTTTCACTCATTTTTTCTATCTCCCTTTTACCCTACACTCATTTTAATCATCCACAATATTTTGTTCTTTCAAAATGAATTATTACTTATTCTATCGGTTTTATCTCATGATGTCATCTAATTTTTCTTTATTTACAAAATTTTCTAATAACTAAAAGCCTTTCATAAATTTATAAAACAGTTTCAAATTGTAAAACATAATCCCTATTGTTACAATTTAAGTATTGTTAGAAACGCAACTTGCAACAAATTTAAGTTTAATAATGTACCAAATCATTCGCGTTTTATAGTTTTGAGTAGTTAATAGGAGGAAATTTAAAATGACAAAAATGAATGTTGAAAGTTTCAATTTAGATCATACTAAAGTGGTTGCCCCATTTATTAGATTAGCGGGAACGATGGAAGGATTAAACGGAGATGTCATTCACAAATATGAATGACATTCGTTTCAAACAACCAAACAAAGAACATATGGATATGCCTGGATTGCATTCATTAGAACATTTAATGGCTGAAAATATTAGAAATCATAGTGACAAAGTCGTTGATTTAAGTCCTATGGGTTGCCAAACTGGTTTCTATGTATCATTTATTAATCATGATAATTATGATGATGTATTAAATATTGTTGAAGCAACTTTAAATGATGTGCTAAATGCTACTGAAGTGCCTGCTTGTAATGAAGTACAATGTGGCTGGGCAGCAAGTCATTCATTAGAAGGTGCTAAAACTATCGCTCAAGCATTTCTAGACAAACGAAACGAATGGCATGATGTTTTCGATACAGGAAAATAAAGCTTAGTCAATCAAGTTAATCAGAAAAGCAGTCGAACAATGATGTTACAATCGCCATTGTCCAACTGCTTTTTATTATGCTTCAAAATCAAAAAATCGAACAAATGAAAAAGTAAAATCTTTAACATTTGTCCGATTTATTTAAGAACCACTATAATTTCTTAATTAGTCCCATTAACACGAACTGCATAGGTAACCTTAAATATAGTTGCCATGTTGGCAATTGTTTATCTCCTAAAGGTAACTTTTTAACTGCCATATAGATATTAGCCGGGAATACAGCTAGCAAGAATAGATTGATTGTATTTTTCAAGCATTGAGATGGTCTTTTAATTAAAAGTGCAAGTCCAAATAATATCTCAAAGATTCCTGTAACAAGAACCGCTGTTTTTCGAAGCGGCAAACATTTCGGTATGATATTTCTAAATTGTCGTTCTCGTGTAAAATGCAATACACCTATTACACTAAAACCTATACCTAATAAATATCTTAGTATGTTCAATCAGCTTCAACTCCTACTCTGTAATTATTTTATGAATTAATGTAGGCGATACAACATGATCAGCAATTGTTATGCTTGAATCTAATTTTTTAACAACATCGTCTACATCTTGGCGATTACTGTGAATCGTTAATAATGATTCTCCTTCTTCTACTTTATCCCCAATTTTTTTATTTAAAACAATACCAACCGCTAAATCAATATCATCCTCTTTTGTTAAACGTCCCGCTCCTAACATCATCGAAGCGACACCTATATCGTTAGAGACTAACTCAGTCACATAACCTGATTTTTTAGCTTTATATTCGATTTGATATTGAGCTTGTGGCAAACGCTCTGGATGGTCAATAACTGTTTCGTCTCCACCTTGGTTTTTAATAAATGTTTTGAATTTTTCTAATGCTGCACCTGAATCAATTGCCTTAATTAGCAAAGCTCTCGCTTCTTCAAGCGTTTCAGCTTTGTTTGCAAGTACAACCATTTGAGAACCTAATGTTAATACAAGTTCTGTTAAATCTTTCGGACCTTGTCCTTTCAACGTATCAATTGCTTCTTGTAACTCAAGCGCATTGCCAATCGCACGACCAAGTGGCTGATTCATATCAGAAATAATCGCCATCGTATTACGTCCCACATTATTACCAATACGTACCATTGCGTGCGCTAATGCTTCAGCATCTTCTAATGTTTTCATAAATGCACCGCTACCAGTTTTTACATCTAATACAATTGCATCTGCACCAGCAGCAATCTTTTTACTCATAATTGAAGAGGCAATTAATGGTATTGAATTGACAGTACCAGTAACATCCCTTAAGGCATATAATTTTTTATCTGCAGGAGTTAAATTTCCTGATTGTCCTACAACTGCCACTTTATTTTCATTAACCAATTTCACAAATGTTGCTTCATCTATTTCAACATGAAAACCATCAATTGCTTCTAATTTATCAATCGTACCACCTGTATGACCTAATCCACGACCACTCATTTTTGCAACAGGAACATCTACAGCTGCTACTAATGGTGCTAAAACCAATGTAGTTGTATCTCCTACACCACCTGTTGAGTGCTTATCCACTTTGACACCATTAATATCACTCAAATCTATCATATCACCAGAATTAACCATAGCCATCGTTAATGCTGCACGCTCATCATCATTCATATCTTGGAAATAAATCGCCATTGCTAAACTTGATGCCTGGTAATCAGGAATATCCCCTTTAACATAGCCGTCAATAAAGAAATTAATTTCTTCCGTTGTTAGTGTATGACCGTCACGCTTTTTCTCAATAATGTCTATCATTCTCATTTTTATCATCCTTTTCTTAAAAAGCTTAGGACAAAGCATCTGCGCTTTCTCTAGTCCATTTTTAAAAGCACAAGCGAAAATTATTATAGCAAGCTATCGATTTCATTTTTAATATCACAATTTCAATGCGATGTTATTATTCTTAAATAGATTGGTTATAACGTCAAAGTCCCTATTAAATTATCTTAGAATCATCATGGCATTTATGATGTCTTAAAGCTGATATCGACATACTTATATATGGTTACGATGTCCCATGCTTACATATTTTTTATAAAATTAGTAATCTGAATCTGCTTCTAAACCTTGCATAATTTGAACGCCTGCGCTCGCACCAATACGTGTCGCACCTGCTTCAACCATTTTATTGAAATCTTCTAAATTACGTACGCCACCTGATGCTTTTACTTCTACATCTGCACCTACTGTATCTTTCATTAATTTAACGTCTTCTGCAGTCGCACCGCCACCTGCAAAACCTGTTGAAGTTTTAACGAAGTCCGCACCAGCCGCTTTTGTTAATTCACTCGCTTTTACGATTTCGTCATGGTTCAACAATACCGTCTCAATAATCACTTTTACTGTGTGACCTTTCGCAGCTTTAACCACTGCTTCAATGTCTTGTTGTACATCATCAAAACGTCCATCTTTTAATGCGCCGATGTTGATGACCATGTCAATTTCATCTGCACCATTTTGAATTGCATCTTCTGTTTCAAATGCTTTCGTTGCCGTTGTCGACGCTCCTAATGGGAATCCTATTACCGTACAAACTAGCACCTCTGAATCAGCTAGTCGCTCTGCTGCATATTTAACATGCGTTGGATTCACACATACAGATTTAAAATTGTACGCTTTCGCTTCATCGATGATTTGATCGATTTGCGTACGTGTTGACTCAGGCTTCAGTAAAGTGTGATCAATCAATTTTGCACTATTCATTTTCTATCTCCTCCTTTATGATTGATTATAAAAATACGGTTGTAAATTAGTTGATTGAGCGTCAGGTTCATTTAAATATCAGGTTAGATGTCCGCTTTTATGTAACCGCATACATATACTATTACATTAATTCATTTCCCATAAACAAACAATACAATTGAACATGATATCTTCATTATGAACGATGACTTGCCAACAAGCTAATCAGGATTATATTTTTATAATTCTTTAATTCTATAGTACAAAAATTCGCAAAAAAGGGAAACAAATGTTATCTTAAAATTATTAATGAATATTAAGGAGAAGATAACAAATGACAAAAGGTACACCACATATTCAACCAAATGGAGTAAAAATTGCTAAAACAGTATTAATGCCCGGCGATCCGCTACGCGCAAAATATATTGCTGATAATTTTTTAGAAAATGTTGAACAATTTAACGATGTACGTAACATGTTTGGTTACACTGGTACATATAAAGGTAAAGAAGTTTCTGTAATGGGTTCTGGTATGGGTATTCCAAGTATTGGTATTTACTCATATGAGTTATACAACTTCTTTGATGTAGATACAATCATTCGTATCGGTTCTTGTGGCGCATTACAAGAAAATGTTAACTTATACGATGTTATTATTGCACAAGCTGCATCAACTAATTCAAATTATGTAGATCAATACAATATTCCAGGTCATTTCGCGCCTATCGCTGACTTCGAGTTAGTAACTAAAGCTAAAAATGTCGCTGACCAAATCGGTGCTACTACACACGTAGGTAACGTATTATCTTCTGATACATTTTACAATGCCGATCCAACATTCAATGATGCTTGGAAAAAAATGGGTATTTTAGGTATCGAAATGGAATCTGCTGGTTTATATTTAAATGCGATTCATGCTGGTAAAAAAGCACTTGGTATTTTCACAGTAAGTGATCATATTTTACGTGACGAAGCTACTACACCTGAAGAACGTCAAAATTCATTTACACAAATGATGGAAATCGCTTTAGAAATCGCAGAGTAACTTATTTAAATTGACTTTAATTGCTCTTTAACAATGCGATTAAACTCAAAAAGCCAACACATTCTGGGCGTATCCCCATTTATGTGTTGGCTTTTATTTATATTATTACTTATCTGTATATTAGCTTAAGTAAGATTTAAACATCCAATTATGTTTATCTACTGATGTTTGCATACCTATAAACATATCTTCTGATACATCATCGCCAGCATTACCAGCAATTTCAATCGCTTTTTCTAATTGTTTTGAGATATTAGTGAAATCTTGAGATAATTCTTCAACCATTTGTTCTGCAGAGTAACCTTTCGCAGCTTCTTTAACAATTGATTGCTCTAAGCATTCAGTTAATGTACCTACAGGGTTTCCTCCTACCGCTAAAATTCTTTCAGCTAATTCGTCTACATATTGACTTGCTTCATTATATAATTCTTCAAATTTAACGTGTAATGAGAAGAAGTTAGGCCCTTTCACATACCAGTGGAAATTATGTAGCTTTGTATAAGCTACTGTCCAGTTTGCTACTTGTTGATTCAATTCTTTTACAACATCTTGTTGATTACTCATATTTAATACACTCCTTAAAATTGTCTACGTCTTACTTGTTTATATTAATTATTATATTATAATGATTCTAATCTGTAAAGTGTTTTTACTCTCTTTTTTATAATTATTCTAATCTGATTGCAAAGTGTTTCGCTTTTCAAATGCCTAAATTTTAATCCATCATCTAGTATATCTATTATCAATTAGCAACTATGTTTTATCAATCAGTAAGTTTTACTTTCGCATTATCATCTAAAAAGAACGATTTTTCATAATCATTTGGTTGGTGCCATGTTGTTTTCCACATTCTATTTCTATTATTAGCAAACATTCGATAACCGAAATTACGGACTGGTTTAGGTACAAGCCATAAACCTACGCCCAATAATTTAGTTCGATTAGGTAGTGCTGTGATTAGTTGAATAATCGCCTGCGATTCAAAATATATACGATCACCTTTCTGTAAAATCACACTATTTTTATTTGCCGCTTCTGGATGTTGTTTAAAAAATTGTTGTCCAACTTCACCTTTTAACGTGGCAAATTGATAATTTCTTGGTAGGTCATGTTGAATTAACCAAATGACATAGTTATAACAATATATACAGTTTCCGTCATAATATACGATTGGCATAATTTATTCGCTCCTTCAATAGTACTTATAGTCATTTTTCCTAATTTAAAAACATTTAAACAAGGTTGTCACTTGATAAGTCCTCACGACACGAAATTGCCATAAAGTTTATTTTTCAGTTTTATATTTATTGTATAATGTATTTTTTATTTACTTTAAATTTCTCAATCTACAGTGT
The DNA here is from genome assembly GCF_016893255.1 of Staphylococcus sp. GDB20D11A. Lineage (NCBI taxonomy): Bacteria > Bacillati > Bacillota > Bacilli > Caryophanales > Staphylococcaceae > Staphylococcus > Staphylococcus sp. GDB20D11A. The sequence continues at coordinate 37,694 of NZ_JAFEPJ010000010.1, read as the reverse complement.
AATATTATTTCTTATTATCAACTTAGCGTTTGGTCATTCGTCTTATTCAACATACCACTGGAAAACTCATATAAAGTTTTAATTCAGTAACATAAATTCATTTATATTCATATACTGTCTTTATTATTTATTAAAATAAAAACGAGTAATCTATCATAAGCTCTTAATTAGCTCTTATGGTTGATTACCCGTCATTTTTTCTTTATACGGTTATTCAAATATGCAATTATGCAATTTTTAATCTAATCCTTACTTCTTTTCAAAAACTACCATATATCATTAGTCATGTTTGACTTTGACTATACGTGTGTATTTTAAAAATTGCTCTGAATATTTCTCCTTAATTTCCTCTAAACTGTCATATGTAATACCAACAATATGCCAATTAGGATTGAAATAATAGAAAGAATCTTTTTGTCGTGACCATTTAATCATATTACCGTCTTTATTATAACGTGGTAATGTTACTTCATAGCCTTCTAACACATTAATATACGTTTGGAAAATGTCTGTATCTATACGATTAAAATTATCAATAACTAAATAACTTTTATCCTTTTTAGGCATTAATTGAGTAATAAATCCTTCACGATAGTATAATGCCCCTGTTTCATTTGGTAAATACTTGCCATAAAGCATATCTTCTGAAAAATCAGGATGTCCTGTTGTTATAACAGGATTTGCATTCGCTTTTTGCAATAAGTCATTAGCCGCTTTTAAGCCTTCTTCTTTTCGATCTACAACAAGTAAAATAAATGGCTTTAACGCTTCTTCTTTTTCACTTTCAAGCATATCTGGTTTTTGAACCATTTCAAATGGAGATTTCAATCCATTATTATCGCTCATTTCAATAATTGCATCATACTGTGCTTGTGACATACTTGCAATAGCCTGTTTTGCATTTTCTTGAAGGAAATATAAGTTTTTCAATTTAGGATGCTTATTTAATGTACTTAATGTAATTGGCGTAATATCTTTCTCATAAGACACTTCAATCACTGTACTATTTGTTCTACCAGGAATTGGTGGTTTTTCATGAATATGCTTTGATACTTCTCCAATTCCAACGACAGATTGATTTTTCGTTCGATTATAAAAAATAATATTGTCGCCTTCTTCTAACTGAGTATAAAAATGATAACCATTACGTTTAATACCGTTGTAAGTGTGCGTATAAATCGTATATTGGTTTCCAGGTTCAAATTCTTCAGTTTCAGCTAAAAAGAAATAACGTGGTATCTTAATTTCGCCTTTACCAAGACCACTTATTAAATCAAACTCTTCTGCAGTGATTTGGTTGAACAATGTCTCTTTCATATTACTCATACGAAATTCCAAAGCTTCACTACGCTTTAAATAATCTGCTGTTAATGGTTTCAATTGTTCATTAAAACGAAACTGTACACGTATTTTATTTTGTGCACCTGTTTCAACACTAATAATTTCACCACATCCAAGTAGTCCAGTATCAGTCTGAACTTGATAAAAGATGACTTGATCTCCTACTTTAGCCTTTTTAAACGCTCTAAATCCTTGAGATGGGTTAAAATGTGCGCCTGATTCAAATAAAGCTGTTTGTCCTACTAACGGTTCATTATGATTCCAACGGTTATATCCACAATTCAACCAAAAATAATTCGTTTCTGCTGTCATCTTAATACTCCTTAACCTGAATAAATTTTAGAAACACTATGAATTACATTCTTTTAGTGTTTCTTATGCAGTTGGGCACGTATGCGATCAACTGTATCCCCTTTGTTCACTGCGATTTTAATCGCATTTCCTATAACATTGTAGCGCCTAGGACATTAATTTACGTCCCAGACTCTTATCATTTTCACTTCTAAGTAAGTCGAACTATTTTGCTTTACAACAAGTGCGACTCTATATACTGTCGGACACACACATAAGAGCAACTGTATACCTTTTAATCAGTTTTCTATATTTTATTTATTATATCTGTCTTAATGATAAAAATTGTTACAAACAGTTTAACATATTTAGCTACCTATTTTGCACATAAAAAACATGCTTGCATACACTATGCAATAAAAATTACAAATTTATATATAATACCACTATGCTTGCTTATCTCTATAGCGCCATTGATACACATTTTCAACTATCTATACTGCCGTTAGAATTTTATCATGTCTTAATTTTCATTAAATATTAATTACTTCATTTTATATAAACCAACAAAAACCCCCTCACTACTATGCAAGTGAGAGGTTATGTTGATGTGCTTTATTTTCATCAATGTCATTAACACAATCATATTTCTTCTGTTAATGCACCGTATTATATTCAAACGCGCTATCGACAATTAATTTGAAGCTACAAAGGTACCGCATAATGGCAGCACATTAATTAACAATGCGCTAAACTTTAATGAGGCGCTGATTTGCTTGTCTTTAAAAGTCAACATAGCACTGATAATTCCTAAAATAGCCACTATACGTGGAATTGTCATGCTCGGATACTGCGGTATATGTAAGAAAGCACCAAGACCTGCTATCACACCACATACTAACGCAATATATAGAAATTGCTTCAAATCATTCACTCCTAAATTGTTATTACACTATTACACATAGCTAATCATCAATGTGAAATCACCTTCAAAGACACTATCCAAATCTTCAGAAGTCAAAATAAAGTTTGTACCAGTAGTCAGTTTGAAAATTTCACCATCGACAATCATTTGCCCTTCACCTTCCAACACTGTAACTAAACAGAACTCTCTAGGCTTCATATAATTTAACGTGCCAGAAATTTCCCATTTAACCAATGTAAAGAAATCATTCGATACAATGTGTGTACACTTATGGTTTTCGATAATTTCACTTTCAGGCAAAATATTAGGTAATGGTGCATTGTACTGAATAACGTCTAAAGCTTTTTCAATATTTAACGGTCTATCATTATATTGATTATCTTGACGATTGAAATCATAAAGTCTATATGTAATGTCTGACGATTGCATCGTTTCGTATGCTAATATTCCTGAAGAAATAGTATGTACTGTTCCTGCTGGAATAAAATAGAATTCTCCAGGTTTTACTTTAATATATCTAAGTATGGACTCTATCGTTCCGTGTTGAACATGATTCGCAACTTCTTCTCTAGACTCTGCTAATGTCCCTATAACTATTTCTGCATCTTCTTCTGCATCTATAATATACCAACATTCAGATTTGCCATATTGCCCATTTTCATGCTCATAAGCATAAGAATTATCAGGGTGCACATGAATAGAAAGTGATTCTCTTGCATCCACTATTTTAGTTAGAAGCGGAAAATCTTTGCTTGGGAAATCACCAAACAATTCACGATGTTCTGACCAAATACGGTCTAATGTTTGACCTTGATATGGTCCATTAATAATCTCGCTCGTACCATTTGGATGTGCTGACACACACCAACATTCCCCAGTTGTATCATTGTCTAATTGATATCCAAACTCACTTAGACGTTGACTGCCCCATAATTTTGTTTTTAAAATTGGTTGTAAAAATAATGGCATTGTTGCACCTCCATTGTGATTAAGTAAGCAATAGAACTCTGATGTTGTTGTTCCATTATATTTTGATTTTGTTCTCATTTACATCGTATTATAAACTTCCACATTTCAAATTAACTATTAGTGATTGTACCATATTTACTAACATTGCAGTACTGCCAATTAAAGCGCTTCACTTAAATTTACAGTACTTTAACATTTTTAAAAATTTATAGCATAGAGATTATATCTCTCTTACATTTGTACATATTTCCCTTTAAATTTACTCGCCCATTATACCAATTAATAAACAACTTTAATAGTTGTGCCATACATTGTTCAAATTCTTTGTAAAACGCATAGACAATACGTACTTATTCATACTTATAATTCATCATTTTCAAAAAAATAACGAGTTACGAAAAAGTAACCCGCTTCAAATCATATCTACTATCCTTATTAATCCTTTTTAATTTCAAATTGAGTTAAAGCATCTTTAATGTCCTGCTCACCACTAATAATTTGAAACTCTTGGTGATTAAAATGATTGGATGTGACAATTTCTTTTAATACTGTCGCAACATCTTCTCTAGGAATTTCACCTTTACCTTCAAAATATTGTGCAGCTTCTATCTTTCCAGATCCTGCTGCATTTGTAAGTGCCCCTGGATGTAAAATTGTATAATTTAAACCTGAACGTCTTAAATAGTCATCAGCGTAATGTTTAGCAATTGTATATGGCTTTAAATCACCGCTATCATCAAAAGCCTGACGTCTCGAATCATATGTTGAAACCATAACATAGTGTTTAATATTAGCCTCTTTACTCGCAATCATTGATTTAACAGCACCATCTAAATCGACAATAATTGTTTTATCTGCACCTGTGTTCCCTCCAGAACCTACTGAAAAGATAACTTTATCGAATGGTTTAAACGTCTCAGTTAAAGTCTCTATTGAATCATTTTCAACATCAACAAGAATTGCTTTCATACCTTGTGATTTTAACGCATTAAGTTGATCGGATTGCCTAACACCTGCAGTAAATGGTACATTTTCTTTTGCTAATTGTTGCACTAGTAACGAACCTACACTGCCATTAGCACCTATAACCAAAATATTCATTTACAACACTCTCCTATTTATTATTCCCTATGCCATACCACTTTATGAGATATGTAAAACTTGTTACAACTATAAAAATCAATTGACATACTACTGGGAACGTATTAAATTAATATATGAATAAATATTCATATGAAAGGATTGTCATATAATGTCAGAACAATATTCAGAAATAAATACAGATACATTAGAACGCGTAACTGAAATTTTCAAGGCATTAGGCGATTACAATCGAATACGTATCATGGAATTGTTATCAGTCAGTGAAGCAAGTGTTGGTCACATTTCACATCAATTGAATTTATCTCAATCAAATGTCTCGCACCAATTAAAATTACTTAAAAGTGTGCATCTTGTGAAAGCAAAACGACAAGGCCAATCAATGATTTATTCATTAGATGACATCCACGTAGCAACTATGTTAAAGCAAGCCATACATCACGCGAATCATCCTAAAGAAAGTGGGTTATAATATGTCTCATTCACATCATCATCATGACCATATGCATAGTCATGTAACTACAAATAATAAGAAAGTATTGTTTATATCGTTTTTAATAATCGGTCTATACATGTTTATCGAAATCATCGGTGGTCTCCTTGCTAACAGCTTGGCATTACTATCTGACGGTATCCATATGTTTAGCGACACATTCTCATTAGGTGTTGCTTTAATCGCATTTATATATGCTGAAAAGAACGCCACAGCTACGAAAACATTTGGTTATAAACGTTTCGAAGTACTCGCAGCATTATTTAATGGTGTAACGCTTTTTGTAATAAGTATTTTGATTGTTTTTGAAGCGATTAAACGTTTCTTTGTTCCTTCTGAAGTTCAATCAAAAGAAATGTTAATCATTAGCATTATTGGTTTAATTGTCAATATCGTTGTTGCATTCTTTATGTTTAAAGGCGGCGACACTTCACACAATTTAAATATGCGCGGTGCTTTTCTACATGTTATCGGAGACTTATTAGGTTCAGTTGGCGCCATTACTGCAGCTATTTTAATTTGGGCATTTGGATGGACAATCGCCGATCCTATCGCAAGTATATTAGTTTCCGTTATTATTTTAAAAAGTGCTTGGGGTATCACAAAATCTTCAATTAACATTTTAATGGAAGGCACACCAAGTGATGTTGATATAGATGAAGTTATAACTACTATTAAAAAGGATTCACGAATACAAAGTGTACATGATTGCCATGTTTGGACAATTTCAAATGATATGAATGCATTAAGTTGTCATGTTGTTGTAGACCATACATTGACAATGAAAGAATGTGAATTATTATTAGAAAACATTGAGCATGATTTATTACATTTAAATATCCACCATATGACTATTCAATTAGAAACGCCTAATCACAAACATGATGAATCGATTATATGTTCAGGAACACATAGTCATTCACATAACCATCAAGCTCATCATCACGCGCATGTACATTAATAATTTTAACCTACTGCCATTGCATCGATTAAACTTTTCAATGGCAGTAGGTTTTTTATGTCTTTATGGCGACTTGTTTGGTCTTTGATGATGCAATGTTTATTAACAAATTTTCAACTATTATTTCTTACATTAGTCATATTTTTGACAATTTACTATTATAATTCTCTAACTTTAGTCACTTTAATTAATTTTTATTAGATATTAATATGAAAATAACGTGTTTTTTGTTATTGTATTTATATGAAGAAAAGGAGGCACCACTTTGTTTACTTACTTTAAATCAGCATTAAAAAATGCTAAACCACAATTATTAATAACATTGATATATGCACTTATAGCATTTGCTGTAATTGCAGTTGTATATTTACTTGCTAATTTCCAGCTTGCTAAGTATGTACAAAATATTGCAATTTATTCACAATTTGGGCAAAAACCACCAGGAGATGAATATTTAAAAGTTATCGCTGTATTACTTATAGCAGCTATAGTTTCACTGTTCGTTTTAGTTCAAATTTTTATCGGAATTACAAATGTTATGAAACGAGCAATGAGTCATGAAAAAGTAAAATTTACCGATTTATTTATTGCATTTAAAAAAGGTATTTATTTAAAGAGCGTTCTGATCGGTCTTGTATCTATAGCAATGATTATCGTTCTTTCACTTCTGACATCATTACTATACAAATTATTTTCTCCAGTATCAGAAATGATTATGAATTCAGTACAATCATCTTATGCAGATAGTACACACTTGATTGGTATTGCTATTACAACTCAAAGCATCATAATCATTGTTGTTTTATTGATTAAAGCAATTATTACTTGGTTATTGTTAATACCTATTTTCAACTTTATGACTAGTTTCGTTGAATCAACTAACGATAAAGTAAAAACACACTTAGCTAATGGATTTAAAGCAATGAAAAATGGCCAAAAAACATTTTTCAAATTTTTCATTGGAATACTATTATTAAACTTAATTATTATTTTATTTAAAACACCTGTTGGTTACTTGATTTCATTTAATACGCAATCACTTTCTCAAAGTGTTGCAGAAAATATCATAAGAGTTTATACAGTAATGACAATCATTTTATTCGTTGTTATTCATGCAATCATTTTAATGGGTATCGTTCAATATTACTTAAAACGTGGTCAAAAAATTACTAAAGATAAAGTAAAAACAGCTGACAAGGATAAAAAAGTTGTCACTGAACCAAAAAATACAAAAGTAGAAAACGATAAAGTGACAACATCTGTTGAAACAAAAACAGAAAAAGCACAAGATTCATTAAATGATAATACAACAAAAACAATGACTTCAGATAAACCAGAAGACAATCAACCAAAATAAATTTTAGAGCCCCTTACAACTTTAGTTGTTAGGGGCTCTTATGCATGCGCTTAGCGCAGGCGCTCCTACTTTTACAACTTTAGTTGTTAGGGGCTCTTATGCAGTTGATGCATAGCATCCAACTGTGTTCCTCTATTTTTCAACTTTAGTAGCTGATACCGAAATAACATGATGCTAATTTCATGTTATCTCGAAAATCTATATATGAAGAGGCATCCAATGCTTTTTATATAGTCCGTGATTACATTCTATACTTTTTATTGTTTTTTGTTGTATTGATAGTTGGCTTTATTATTTCTGATTATGTTCAGAACTACAATTCATAAGAAAAATGTGTTAAAATATATTTGTAGTAAGTAGAAGCAAAAGATGAAAATCTTTAACTCTTGAAACACAAAAAGGGCAACACTCGGAAACATGTTACCCTAATGAGCCCGTTAAAAAGACGGTGACCTTATATTTTATTTAAAAATAGCCTTCAAAAATGCCGGTCAAAGCGAATAGAAGGTTATTTTTTATGGTCTTGAGTACTAATCAATACTAAACCAATGATTGTTAATACAACCATCAGCATTTCAAAATCAGACATGCTAGTCCTTTCTAGGAGTAACAACTATAACCATAGGCATCACCCCTTTATTAAGAGATTAGCCACCATCTATCCAACTTGCTCAATAAATATTATAACATGCACACTTTTAAACAGTAATTCATAGTATAAGTTTTTTCATTTCTTAATCAACTCGATAAACAGTTGAGTGACATACCCTTGTCTAACTAGCTATTTCTTCCCCTGTTATCGTTTGTTCATCATATAAAAATTTAATTTCTCATTTTTTATTCTCTGGTAAAGAGGGGCGCCCGCTTTTTCGGCCTCTCGCTCTTGTTGCTGCTAAGTCTATTTTATACACTCACATAGTAAATTAACTTCTAATCCTGAAAAATGCACTCATCATCGTAAAAAACATTTTGCCCATTGTGTCTTTCGTTGAAATGTTCATGTTACTAATTTGTAAGTCAATTCCGTTATCATCGAATCATTGCGATAATTCAATTAATTGCTTTATCGTTCTAGCTAACCGATCAAGTTGATAGACAACTAATGTGTCGCTCTCTCGTAAATAATCTAAACACTTAACAAGCTCTGTACGTTTGACACCACTTATTCTTTCACTATATACACACCCACACCCAAATTCTTTAAGTGTATCGATATTAATCTTTCGTTGATACACGATCATAACCAATTTTAGCCATTTAAATAAAACCTCTCTTCAACATATTATATTTAGTTATGACTCAAAACTCATTGCCGTATTTTTGATTTTGTATTAATATATCAAGGCTATCATCATCTAATATCAAATGAATTTCTCCACTTCGACTATCAATAGCAACGTTTATTTTTGATTCTAACTTTTTCAAATAATCTATGTCAGTAATTATGTACTTAGAAAGATATTCATCTTCTTTATCAATTGTATATCCGTTCTCCAACATTTTTGATAACTCTAAAAGCGTATTGCTCCAACCTTCTTTTTTTACATATGACACTACATAGTTTATGAACTTTTCAATCAATTGTTCTTCCAAATCACTATAATCTTGTGTATCCTTTTTAAATAATTCAAATATAATATTATTAGATAAATTTTTATTATATATTAATCGCTCGTACATATCAGAAGCGCTAGAGTTGATAAATCTATTCAGATCATTTTGTATTTCGTTCAAATCTATATTCCCTTTACTATCGTAATATGAATAATTACTCATTAATTTTTTTAAGAAATCTCTCAAACTAAAGTAAAGATAAACATTTGAATACTTTCTGGCATTATCGTAGTCTTTTACATCTCTTTTATAGTGATCTATCAACATATTCAATTCGAAATTATATCCATGATTAAAATCAAAATCGCCATTGTCATATTTTCTTTGAAATTCAAACTTGTATATTTCTGCAACTTTATCATCGCAATTTTCATCTATATAGTTTTCAACCAAATAATAAGCACGCTCAAGAGAAATTTCACCATAACTTTGGATAAAAGAGGTTAAGTACTCTGTTTTCTTTAAAATTTCTTCTCCTTTCTTAGTTGGTATATATACATATGGTAAATCTAAGTTATCAATAATATGATAATTATCGTCAATACGTTTAATTAATTCAGGTTTATTACCTGTTGTTTTTATACCAAAACTTTTTAAAATACTTTGTAATTCAGGTCTTGTCTTTTTGTATATACTAACTTCAAAATCATTAGTCGTTGATAATAACTTAGCTTCAATTAATTTTTTATTGAATTTATAATTTCAAAATCATTATTAGCAAGACATTTATTAGCAAATATCTCTTCTCCAACCAATCTATTTACATTAGTGTGTAATACTAATAAATCACGTGCATTTACGCTCACTAGCTTTCATCTCCTCATTTTTGCTTTTCAAATTTATTAAGTATGAATAAAAAACATCCGATCAAACAAAATCTCTATATTCTAATTAGATTTATATAGATTATACACTTTAAAATTGATTCTCAATGCAAATGAATGTGTCTCTCATAGTCTAAAAACTCGTATGTTTCAAATTTTATGATTCATTGATAATAGTACCAGTTAAAAGAATTAAGATCGTAATTATCCCTCTTAAAATTCAAGAATATATTTTCTTAATCTATCAGCAAGAGGTTATATGTCAAAGTGTTTTTTAATAACATATAAAATGCTTTTTCATAATAATGTTAAATCATTAGAATGTATAATGATTACAATTAATAAAAATAGATAAAATGAAATAATGTTCCAAATACTTATTATTATTTATCACAAATTACGTGATGCCCTCTACAACACTATATCAAGAATGATATTTATTTTATATACTGTTTCCTTACCCACATTATTCTGTTTAGTCATATTTAAAACACTAGTCTTGAATGTTATATTTACAAAAAACACTAAAACATTTAAAAATAACACTATTTATTTACTTTGTTCTTTTATAGCGTCGTTTATGTTTATTTTCTTGAATTCAGAAAATAGTATGGATATGATAATTTAATGTATATATATTTGAAGTATACTTTGGTGTAAATTGGATTGACGAAATTGGTAAAAGAACTGGTTGATTATATAGTGGAGTTACACTTCATGAAAAAAACAAGAACTAAAACAGTCAATAGGTGTGGATGTTTTCAAAGATGGCTCTGTTGCTACTAAAAAAAGAAGCCTACAATTCAAGAGTTAGACCTTAAAACAAGAAATATTATTCAAGATCAATGAATTTCCTACCTTATTAGTTTTAACAATATTTATTCTCATAGAGTTTATACAATTAAATGTAGACGATTCAAATACTTATAATCATACAAAAGAGCAGTAAGAAATTTTCTAATAGAAAATTTCTTACTGCTCTTTTGTATATTGCTCATCAACTATTTTGAATTAATTATTAAAGCACCAATTAATCAGCTAAAAAATGTTTTGCTAAATATTTTGCTGCGCCATCCTCTTCATTCGTATATGCCGTTACATCTGAAGTTAATGCTTGTATTTCAGGACGTGCATTTTTCATTGCGACTGTGTAATGTCCAAATTCAAACATTGCTCTATCATTATCACTATCACCAATGACTAACGTTTCTTCTTGATTGATGCCAAAATGTTCAATCATTTCTTTAATGCCTGTATCTTTATCAGTTTGATAAGCCATTGTTTCCGCATTAAATCTTGATGAATTTGAAACACTAATCTGTAGTTGCACATGATTTTGCTTTAATTCATCTCTAAATGCTGTTATTTTTTCTAAATTAGAACTGAATAGATAAATTTTTGAATATTCACCTTCAGGAAACTTAGTTACCCAATCTATCTTACCAGCAAGCGCATCTTGTCTTGAAGACCATTCACTATGACTTACGCCATTAATAGGATCTTGACTACAAATCATATCTCGCATCCATGTTTCATCTTCTTTTAAAGAAACTCTATTACCTTCAAAAGGAAATACCTCATAATAAATTTGTTGGCGCTTAGCTAAATTAATAATTTGTTGCACTTGAGCCAATGATAAACCATGTTTGAAGATAATTTCTCCATCTACTTCTCCAATGGTTCCATTTGAACTAATGATGCCATTTACCGCAAAATCTTGTGGTACAAGTTGATGTATTTCAGAATGCGAACGTCCTGTTGCCAAAAATACTTTATATCCTTTCTCTCTCAATCGATTAATGACATCTTTCGTATACGTTGATGCTTGATTATTTTCATGTAAAATTGTACCATCCATGTCCAAAAATATTGCTTTTACGTTATCCATATTGCCCTCCACTGTCAATTTTAGCTTAATTAAATTTTGTCATTATTAGTTAGTATTTGCAAAATATTTACTCTAACATCGCCATAGAAAATCGATTATTCCATCTTTGAACTGCTACTTTTTTCCGGAAGAAATAAGACATGTTTTCAGAAGTTAATATGTCTTCTACAGCGCCTTGTTGAATACTTTGGCCATCTTTTAGCAGTAAAATTTTGGAAAAGTTAGCAGTTATTTCTTCAATAAAGTGCGTAACATAAATCATCGCAAGTGTTGGATACGTATCTGACAGGGAGTCTAATATATTCAATAGTGACTCACGAGCAATAAAATCTAATCCAGCTGTTGGTTCATCTAAAATTAAAATACGCGGTTGCCCCATCAATGCTCTAGCAATCATTACACGTTGTTTTTCACCTGTGGATAAATATCCTATAAATTGTTGAGCTTTATCAGACATTTCCACTAATTTTAATAATTGATGTGCTTCACTTATTATGTCATCATCTACATTTTTATATAGACCTATAGATTTAAAAGCACCACTCATTACAACATCTATTACCGTTTCACCCTCTTGAAATTTCTCCAATAAGCTATGTGATACAAATCCTATTTGTTGACGTACATTTTCTGCAGAATAACCTAATTTACCTGGCATTTTACCGAACAGATTAACAGTTCCAGATGTCGCAGGCTCATACGCATTTAAAATATTTAGAAGTGTTGTCTTCCCTGCTCCGTTCAAACCATATAATACCCACTTATCACCTTCATCAATTTGCCAAGAAACATCTTGTAATATAGGCTTACCTTGTTTAAGACGCCCAACATGATTCAATGTGATTAACATATGCACCCCTCCATTTTAATGTAATATTCGATACTTTAAAATTATCGTAGCATATTACAACTAATTGTCAGACTATTATAACAAATTAAAGTATGTAGCATATCCTTTTTGATATAAATCAAGATTACCATTTTAAGATTAAATAAAAACACCCCTTTAGACTTATCATTGTTGGTTTGAAATAAAGTTTGATCAAGAATATGCTACAAACGTTGATTTTATAATAGAAGAACCCCACGTATTTTGAACAAAGATTGATCAAAATACGTGGGGGTTCGTTTTGGTTTGGTGTGAAGTTTTATAAAAAAGATTGATTAAAACCTTTCGTAATCTCGTTTTCCAATATAAGGTATTAACTAGTTAGTCCACCATCTATATTTCGAAAAAGCTATCGACATCGCAATTTAAGTATTCAAAAGTCAATAGTTAAATGATACTTACTACTACATTTATCACTTAATAGCTCTTAAAAAGAGTACTATAATATATTATCCAAACCACTCTTTTCAATTAAAGGAACACCTGCATCCATTAATGTTTGTATCAGCTCAGAAATATTTTTAGTCTCTTGCAATATATTTTTCTCCTCACCAAACTTTAAAATGTTTCTTTTTTCACTTATAGTAAATATTATTTTTTGTTTCGCTCTAGATAACGCTACAAAAAATGCATTTTTATCTGCCTCTTTTTGAGTAGAAAAACTCCAAAACGCATCATCTTCAACTCCAATAAAAAACACAGTATGATATTCTAGTCCCTTGCTTTTATGAATTGTCATAATAGGTATACTATATTCTCCACAAAACTCTTGTACTAGCCCCCTCATTGAAATACAATTTTGATATTGTAGTTTATCTATCATTTTTTGCATTACTTCATTGAAATAATTAGCTTGGTTATATTTCGGATAAGTAGCTTTTATGATATCTTCTCCTAAAAAAACTACAATTTCTTGTAATATTTCTGCGAATTGTGTATTGAAGTTTGTATCATTAATATTTGAATAGAGTTTTCTAACCTCATCTAACATTTTTACCAATTCTTTTTCTATGATTAAATAGTTTATACTTTCAGAATCAGCATCACTGTACTTCATATCTATGATTTCATCAATGACATTTAGCCATAATTCAGGGGATTTTTCTTCATAACTTAATTTTAAAAACCTAATAATAAGCAAAACTAATTCCTCAGATAATAGGTCTTGATAATCTTTTTCTATTCTACTTTTTATATTAATTTTGGAAAGTTCCTTCATTATTTCAGCTGCATAGATATGTTCGTGTTGTTTAACGATGATACAAAAATCTCTAGGCTTTAGATTTTCTACTTTCATCCATTTACTTATATAAGACGCTAATAGGATTGCTTCGATATTATGATTTTTAAAATTCCATATTTCACAAACCCCTTCATTTTTGTTCCACTCTCCAGCTGGGAGAACTTCTATGGAGGCATCATTAAGAGTTTTAGAAAAGATATTTTGTATATAAACTAAATTAGGAGCAGATCTGAAATTATTCAAAAGTGTATACTGAGTTGCATTAAAATCAGTTTTAAATATTCCAAATGCATTCTGTAAAGCTCCAGCCCAGCCCATAATACGCTGTTTATTATCTCCAACAGCAGTAATAACAGTATTTGATTTCAAAAAAATTGTTTTCAGAAGGTTGTATTGAATGTGTGTTGTATCTTGAAATTCATCCAAAAAAACATGACTATATGTCGCTTGTAATGCCTTAACTAGTAATGGATTTTCTTTTAATAAATACTCAACTAAAATTGATATCATTGAAAAAGTTAGTGAACTTTTTAAATTTCCCTTACCATTCAATAAAGCCATCCACAGTCTTTCGTTTATCCAAGAGTATAAATCATCTTCAAAACTAACTATTGGTAACTTTGTTTCTTTCATGGTTCTCAACACACTATTAATATGATATTCATATTGCCAATTAGAATAATAAGAGTAAGGCTCTGTAATATAAGCATTTATAATATCGTTTAGTGATTTTTCGTTTAAAATAATCTCATAATTTTTTTGGGGCTGATACTCTTTAGGTAATGCGTGTATAAATTGATCCAATATTCCCTTAGCAAAGGCATCAAAGGTTTTCGATTCAAACCTTTTTTCTACACCTTTACCGTATCTCAATTCAACACGTTCTTGCAGATTTCTAGCAGCATCCGTTTTAAAGCTAATAGCTAATATTTTTTTGGGATATGGACACATTCCAGTTTCGATAAGGTATCCAGCTTTATGTGCTAACAATTCTGTTTTACCAGCACCTGGTCCAGCGGCAATCGCTACATGACTTGAAGCTCTTATAGCATGTAAGGCTGAATCTTCTAGTGTTACATCGTCTGAAGGCTTCCATTCATGCTCTAATATCCTATTATTCATCTATGTTACTTCCTCCTACTAACCCAACTTTTTCTTTTACACGTTGTATAAGTCGCAAGAGTTCTTTAGGAGCATTTTCTATTATTTCATTCTCATCAATATCTTTTAGAGCCGCTATATGCGTACTTGGTTTCCCTCTACCTAAAAATAAGGAGTTATACCAAATCATCAGCTTTTTTTCATCTTCCGAATATGTCTTTGCAATAGCTTTCTCATTTTTTAAAGTTGCTTGTATAGATTTTTTTAATTTTTCATCATATTCTGTCGAATTTGAATCTTTTGGAATTTGAGGCCCTCTTTCCATAGTGTTCTGATATTCTTCTTGAAAACTCATTAACATAGTGAAATCAAGATCGAGAGGATATGAAAAGAAAACATCTTCTTTTTCTAATTTTTCTATCCAAGTATTAAGTGAATTTAATCTATTACTTTTTCTATTATGAAAGTCTTCTATCTCTTCCATACTATAAGTATGATATGTGTTACTTGGAATTAATAGAACTGTACGAAGTTGTTCTGAACATCTATTATTCTCATCAAGTTGTTTTAACACATACTTAATTCTTCCCCAATCGCCTCCACCTCGTTCTCTATCTAAATCTAATAAAGTAACGTGTGGTATTGATAAATCATTTAAAAGCTTCCACATATGATTTACATATCTTCCTCCTAAAGGAACTACTGAAATATTGAAATCATCTAAATATATATTGTCTGCGCTCAGTAGTTTGGGTAATACTATTTCTTCACTATCTCCTTCACCTAAAATCACTAATTTCGAAAAATATAAATCTGGATATGCTTTTACAGCTTCTTTGATATAGGTATGAGCATCATCATTTTTTTCAGGGAGGGTAATATTATTTACAATTGATTCTGAGTTCTGTATTTGTAAATGTCTAATATACTCTGGATCTACTTTTCCAATTATAGATGAATTGTGTGATGATAAAATAACTTGAGCATTATCTTTCTTGGATATTTCTTTTAAGTTTCTAACTATTCTTCCTAACAAATGCTGTGAAATATGGTTTTCAGGTTCCTCAATAGCTAGGATGTTTAACAAAGGTTTATCATCTTTTTCTTGTTTATTTTCTATTTCAAGTAGAGTTGATACTAAAGTTATATAAAATAAAGATTTTAAACCATCACCTAAACTATCCACTTTTACGGAATTTCCATCAATAGTAGGATTAAATAAAATTTCCGCATTTTTCAAAAATTCCTGCAAACTATTACCATTAAATTTAAATTGACTATTAGAATATCTTTTATCTTTATGATATTTATTCCATTGATTATTTAAAATTCCCTGAATATCTTTTATGCTAGGAATCTCTTTAAATAACGTTTCAATAGGAGACGTTAAAGATTTTATATAGTCATTTAAATTTTCTGGCCAGTCAATACCATCAAATATACGCCATAATAAAGTACCAGAAGCATTTTTTAATTGCTTTGCTGGATCTCTCATTGCAGGTATATACATCATTTGAATTAATTTTTGATGATGAATTGGTACTCTAGTTAAATCTTCTTCTTTTTCTTCACGACCATAGGGAATTTTTACATAAACTAATTCTTGTTCTATATTACCTTCAGGAGTTGAACCTTGTATCCACTTCCCCTTTAATCTAATTCGTAAATAAGGATCAGCATCTGTTTCTTCAATAATTAAATGTTTAATGAATTCTGGAACAGTTTTTATATTAGCAGGTGACTCTAATTTTAATTCTGGAAATATTACCTTCGCTTCTATCATAAGATCTATTTCATTAATTTTAGATATATCAGCGCTCTCTGGAATATGAAAGTCTGTTTTTATTAAAGTTCTATCTGTATTTTTTTGTCCAAACAATCTTAATAAAGCCATGATTAAACTTGTTTTACCAGAACTATTAGCACCAATGAGCGCTGTTAAATCTGCAATTTCGATCATTTGTGACTCATTTCCAAACGATCTAAAATTACTTATATGAAGTTCAGAAATTAACATAAAAACACCCCTTTAGATTACTATAATCTAAAGGGGTAAAACGGTGCAACTTTTTATAAACGGTATAACTTTATTTAAAACGGTACATCTTTTTTATCAACGGTACGACTTTATTTCAAACCTACAACATGCACTGATAAAATATGCGTAATTATTCCACAGTAACTGATTTAGCTAGGTTACGTGGTTTATCCACATCTAAATCTCTGTGTAATGCTGCATAGTATGAAATTAATTGTAATGCAACAACTGATACTAATGGCGTTAACAATTCATGTACATGAGGAATGACATAAGTGTCGCCTTCTTTTTCAAGACCCTCCATAGAAATAATACATGGGTGTGCTCCACGTGCTACTACCTCTTTAACATTACCACGAATTGATAAATTAACTTTCTCTTGTGTTGCTAAACCTACAACTGGTGTACCTTCTTCGATTAAGGCAATTGTACCGTGTTTAAGTTCGCCACCTGCAAAACCTTCAGCTTGAATGTAAGAGATTTCTTTAAGTTTTAACGCACCTTCTAAACTTACGTTATAGTCAATAGTACGTCCGATAAAGAATGCATTGCGTGTTGTTTCTAAGAAATCTGTAGCAATTTGTTCCATGATTGGTGCATCGTCAACAATCGCTTCAATTGCTGTTGTTACTTTTGCTAATTCTCTCAATAAATCAATATCTGCTTCACGACCGTGCTCTTTTGCAACGATTTGAGACAAGATTGATAAAACTGCAATTTGTGCAGTATATGCTTTTGTAGATGCAACTGCGATTTCAGGACCCGCGTGTAATAACAATGTGTGGTCTGCTTCACGTGATAAAGTTGAACCTGCAACATTAGTGATTGTTAATGATTTATGACCTAATTTATTAGTTTCAACTAATACGGCGCGGCTATCTGCAGTTTCACCTGATTGAGAAATATAAACGAACAATGGTTTTTCAGATAATAATGGCATGTTGTAGACAAACTCTGATGCAACGTGTACTTCAGTTGGTACGCCAGCCCATTTTTCTAAAAATTCTTTACCTACTAAACCTGCATGGTAGCTTGTACCTGCTGCAATAACGTAAATGCGGTCTGCTTCTTTAACATCATTGATGATGTCTTGATCAATTTTCAAGTTACCTTCTGCATCTTGATATTCTTGAATAATACGACGCATAACTGCTGGTTGTTCATGAATTTCTTTTAACATGTAGTGTGCATAAACACCTTTTTCAGCATCTGATGCATCAATTTCAGCAATATATGAATCACGTTCTACAACGTTTCCATCTGCATCTTTAATAATAACTTCATCTTTTTTAACAATAACGATTTCATGGTCATGGATTTCTTTATATTCGCTTGTCACTTGTAACATTGCAAGTGCGTCTGATGCGATAACATTGAACCCTTCACCAACACCTAATAATAATGGTGATTTATTTTTAGCAACATAGATTGTGTCTTTGTCTTCAGCATCTAATAAACCTAATGCATATGAACCATGTAATAATGACACAACTTTTGTAAATGCTTCTTCAGTTGAAAGTCCTTGATTTGAAAAGTATTCAACTAATTGAACGATAACTTCTGTATCTGTTTCTGAAATGAATGATACACCTTGTAAGTATTCACCTTTTAACTCTTCATAGTTTTCAATAACACCGTTATGAACTAGAGTAAAACGGCCATTTGATGATTGATGTGGATGAGAGTTTTCATGATTCGGTACACCGTGTGTTGCCCAACGTGTGTGACCGATTCCAACAGGTCCATCAAAATCGCTACTATCAGCAACTTTACGTAATTCTGCAATACGACCTTTTTCTTTAAATACAGTTGTATTATCATCATTTACTACTGCGATACCTGCAGAGTCATAACCTCTGTATTCTAATTTTTCTAAACCTTTTAATAATAATTCTTTGGCATTATCATAGCCAATATAACCAACAATTCCACACATAACGACATTTTCCTCCATATTGGAATAGTACGCGTAAATTATGATTTATTGCCGATAATTTAGATTGACAATCTGCTTTCATAATATAAATAGGAACATGCTATCATCGCATTCATCCATAACAAATTAAGCATAGTTATTTTTACAACTATACAAATTGCTCACACTGTACTTTCCATATTAATATTTTTTATATTCAATTTCTGGCGATCTTATTAACTTTGTCCATTAAGTCACCCTAATGTTTTACTTAATAAGCTAACGAATGAGCCACATCCGGGATAGCATCCGCCGATCTATTCGATCACTATCCTCCTCGTCTACAAATACATATATTGCACTCTATAAAGGCCACTCATATATTAACCTTTAATCTTCAAATACAAATATTTATTTGCACAGGCGCTTTAACTGTACTGCCGAACTTTCCCCCTTTCCATTAATCATTATTGTACAACGGTGTTGTTTTGTTTTGCAAATATTTTCACAATAAAATTTTAAAAATCCTAAAACAATTTTTTTGTTTTACTTTTTCAAAATATCTATACCGTCACATTTATGACACTTTATTTAATTTTGTCACATTTATTTTGACAAAGTTGATTTTTGTTTATATTGAGTAACAAGTAACGTCTCTATACACTATATATAGTCACATATATTAAAAAAGAGGTGTAAATATGTCACAAACTGAAGAGAAAAAAGGAATTGGTCGTCGTGTTCAAGCATTTGGATCATTCTTAAGTAGTATGATTATGCCAAACATTGGCGCTTTCATCGCTTGGGGTTTTATCGCGGCCATTTTTATAGATAATGGATGGTTACCTAACAAAGATTTAGCTACTTTAGCAGGACCAATGATTACTTATTTAATCCCATTATTGATTGCATTTAGTGGTGGTCGTTTAATTTATGATTTACGTGGTGGTATCATCGCAGCAACAGCAACTATGGGGGTCATCGTTGCATTACCTGATACACCAATGTTACTTGGTGCAATGATTATGGGTCCACTTGTTGGTTGGTTAATGAAGAAGACCGACCAATTGATTCAACCTAGAACGCCGCAAGGTTTTGAAATGTTATTTAATAACTTTTCTGCTGGTATTTTAGGATTTATCATGACGATTGTTGGCTTTAAAGTGTTAGCTCCAATCATGAAATTCATCATGTACATTTTATCTGTAGCAGTTGAAAGTTTAGTACATGCGCATTTACTTCCAGTCGTAAGTATTTTAGTAGAACCTGCTAAAATTTTATTCTTAAATAACGCAATCAACCATGGTGTATTTACACCACTAGGTACAGATCAAGCAGCTAAAGTAGGACAATCAATTTTATACACAATTGAATCTAACCCTGGACCAGGTTTAGGTATCTTACTTGCTTATATGATTTTTGGAAAAGGCACTGCAAAAGCGACGTCATATGGTGCTGGGATTATCCACTTCTTCGGTGGTATCCATGAAATTTATTTCCCATATGTATTAATGCGTCCATTACTATTTATCGCTGTTATTTTAGGTGGTATGACTGGCGTTGCAACTTATCAAGCTACTGGATTTGGTTTTAAAACACCTGCTTCACCTGGTTCATTTATCGTTTATTGTTTAAATGCACCAAGAGGCGAATTCTTGCACATGTTGCTCGGTGTGTTCCTTGCTGCACTTGTATCATTCGTTGTAGCTGCTTTAATTATGAAGTTCACTAGAGAACCAAAGCAGGATTTAGAAGCTGCGACAGCTCAAATGGAAAATACTAAAGGGAAAAAATCAAGCGTTGCTTCTAAGTTAGTATCTTCTGATAAAAATGTTAATACAGAAGAAAATGCTAGTGGTAATGTTAGTGAAACATCTTCATTAGATGATGATCCTGAAGCGCTATTGGATAATTACAATACTGAAGATGTTGATGCACACAATTACAATAATATAAATCATGTTATTTTTGCCTGCGATGCGGGTATGGGTTCTAGTGCAATGGGTGCAAGCATGTTACGTAATAAATTTAAAAAAGCGGGCATTAATGATATTACAGTTACAAATACTGCGATTAATCAATTGCCAAAAGATGCTCAATTAGTTATCACTCAGAAAAAACTAACTGATCGTGCTATTAAACAAACACCAAATGCCATCCATATTTCAGTGGATAATTTCCTTAATTCACCAAGATATGAAGAACTTTTAAATAATTTAAAAAAAGATGATCAAGCATAATAATTAAATAAATTAAAAAATGGAGGATACCGCCATGTTATTGAGTACACGTGAAAAAGAAATGATAGCCCTATTGATTAAGTACCACGGTCAATATATCACTATACACGACATTGCTCAGCAACTTGCGGTGTCCTCTCGTACTATTCACCGTGAATTAAAAGGTGTTGAAGCATATTTAACTTCATTTTCATTAACTTTAGAACGCGCAAACAAAAAAGGGCTACGTATTGCTGGCGAAGATTCTGATTTAAACGATTTGAAGCAATCGATCGCACAACATCAAACCATTGACTTATCTGTTGAAGAGCAGAAAGTAATTATTATATACGCTTTGATACAAGCCAAGGAGCCAGTTAAACAATATAGTTTAGCGCAAGAAATTGGCGTTTCTGTCCAGACTTTAGCAAAGATGTTAGATGATTTAGAGCTCGATTTAAATAAGTACCAACTATCTTTATCTCGAAAGCGTGGCGAAGGTATTTACTTGGTAGGTACCGAATCGAAGAAACGTGAATTTTTAAGTCAATTAATGGTGAATAACTTAAATAGTACTAGCGTTTATTCAGTAATTGAAAATCATTTTGTCTTTCATTCATTAAATCAAATCCACAAAGACTTTGTTGACTTAGAGCGTATTTTTAATGTTGAAAGACTATTAATGGACTACCTAAGTGCCTTACCCTACCAACTTACCGAATCAAGTTATTTAACTTTAACTGTCCATATCGTGCTATCAATTTCACGTATAAAAAATGGAGAGTATGTCGCATTAAACGATGATATTTATGATTCTGTACAAAACACATTTGAACACAAAGTAGCGAGCGAACTTGCTGATAAACTTGGTCAAATATATGACGTCACGTTTAATCAGGCAGAAATTGCTTTCATTACTATCCATTTACGTGGTGCTAAACGAAAAAATCTTAATGATACATCATTAAATAATCGTTGTGAAGAAAACAAAATTAAAGCGTTTGTTAAAAAAGTAGAAATGATTTCAGGTATGACATTTGCAGATTTGGATACTTTAGTAGATGGACTGACGCTACACCTTAATCCTGCAATCAATCGTTTGCAAGCTAATATCGAGACCTATAATCCGTTAACAGACATGATTAAGTTCAAATATCCAAGACTATTTGAAAATGTAAGATTAGCTTTAAATGATTGTTGGCCTGATTTGATTTTTCCAGAGAGTGAAATTGCTTTTATAGTTTTACACTTTGGTGGCTCGATTAAAAACCAAGGTAATCGATTTTTAAACATATTAGTCGTTTGCAGCAGTGGTATGGGAACTAGCCGTCTATTATCAACTCGTCTAGAGCAAGTTTTTAGTGAGATTGAGCGTATTACACAAGCATCAGTCAGCGATTTGAAGTCACTAGATTTAAGTCAATATGATGGCATTATTTCTACTGTGAATTTAGACATCGCCTCCCCCTATTTAACGGTAAACCCATTATTACCAGATAGTGATATCAGTTATGTCGCACAGTTTTTAAATACAAAATCTACGTTCTCAGAGACGCATGATAAATCATCAAACATGATTGATAAGGATGATGTTCATGTTGAAACGAAAGATATTCATGGCAACACATCTTTTGAAAATGAACAAACTTCATACTTAACTTCAGTTTTAGAAAAACATTTAAGTGACGAAAAATCAGAACAATTAATGCATCATATGCGTTCGGGTTTAACTTTGCTTGATTCAGTGAAAATAGTTAGTACCGAAGTTAAACAGTGGCAAACATATATCGCAGATTATCTATATCAATGCGATGTAATAAACGATCCAACGTCATTCGCTGAACTACTAGAGCAACGATTGATTGACAATCCAGGATGGATATTAAGTCCATATCCTGTTGCAATACCACACCTAAGAGACAATATGATTAAACACCCTATGATTCTAATTACAGTTTTAGAAGAACCGTTAACATTGCCTAGTATTCAAAATGACAATCAAACAATTAAATATATGATTTCCATGTTTATTCCTGACAATGATTTTATGGCATCACTGGTAAGTGACTTGTCCGAATTTTTAAGTTTGAAATTAGAATCTATTGATACTTTTATGGAAAATCCACAGGAACTTGAAACATTATTAAGAAACAAATTTTTAGAACGAATTAAAAAACAATTTATTTAGGAGTGTACAAAATGAGCGAATTATTTAGTAATGACAATATCTTTTTAAATGTAAATGTTAACAGCCAAAATGAAGCAATTGAAAAAGCAGGTAAAGCCTTAGTTGATAGTGGTGCTGTAACAGATGCTTATATTCAAGCAATGAAAGATCGTGAGCAAGTCGTATCAACATTTATGGGAAATGGCTTAGCAATTCCTCATGGCACAGATGAAGCTAAAACAAATGTGATTCACTCAGGTTTAACATTATTACAAATCCCTGAAGGCGTTGACTGGGATGGCGAAGTAGTTAAAGTTGTCGTGGGAATCGCTGGTAAAGATGGGGAACATTTAGACTTGTTATCTAAAATTGCAATTACATTTAGCGAAGAAGAAAATGTGGATCGTATCGTTCAAGCAAAATCTGCAGAAGAAATTAAACAAGTATTCGAGGAGGCAGATGCATAATGAAAGCAGTTCACTTTGGTGCTGGTAACATAGGTCGTGGTTTCATTGGTTATATTCTTGCAGACAACAATGTTAAAGTAACATTTGCAGATGTAAATGAAGAAATCATTAATGCTTTAGCTCATGATCATCAATACGATGTTATTTTAGCTGATGAGTCTAAAACAACGACGCGCGTGAATAATGTTGATGCAATTAATTCAATGCAACCTTCTGAAGCGTTGAAACAAGCAATTCTAGAAGCTGATATTATTACAACAGCTGTTGGTGTTAATATACTACCTATTATTGCTAAATCTTTTGCGCCTTTCTTAAAAGAAAAAACAAACCATGTTAATATTGTTGCTTGTGAGAATGCTATTATGGCAACTGATACATTGAAAAAAGCGGTACTTGATATTACTGGCCCTCTTGGTAACAATATTCATTTTGCTAACTCAGCAGTTGATAGAATTGTACCATTACAAAAGAATGAAAATATATTAGACGTTATGGTTGAGCCATTTTACGAATGGGTTGTTGAAAAAGATGCATGGTATGGTCCAGAACTAAATCATATTAAATATGTTGATGATTTAACACCATATATTGAGCGTAAATTATTAACTGTGAATACAGGACATGCATATTTAGCGTATGCTGGTAAATTTGCAGGTAAAGCTACCGTATTAGACGCTGTAAAAGATAGTTCAATTGAAGCTGGCTTACGCCGTGTTTTAGCTGAAACAAGTCAATATATTACTAATGAATTTGATTTTACTGAAGCGGAACAAGCTGGTTATGTTGAAAAAATAATAGACCGTTTCAACAATTCTTATTTATCTGATGAAGTAACACGTGTCGGACGAGGTACGTTACGTAAAATTGGCCCTAAAGATAGAATTATAAAACCATTAACATATCTTTATAATAAAGATTTAGAACGCACTGGTTTATTAAATACAGCTGCATTGTTATTGAAGTATGATGATACAGCAGACCAAGAAACTGTTGAGAAAAATAATTACATTAAAGAACACGGTTTAAAAGCGTTCTTATGCGAATATGCTAAAGTTGACGATGGCTTAGCCGATGAAATAATTGAAGCTTACAATTCACTTTCATAATTTATTGAGCTTTGTTTGAAACTATAATTTTCCAACGTTATTCGTTAAAAATCAGTAATAATGTAGTAGTTCCGTTGAATTAACAATATTAAATTTCTGAACATAAAAATACTCCCTTCAACATAGACACTTAACTTGTGTTATGTATGAAAGGAGTATTTTTGCGTTAATAATTTGTTTTATTTTCGAGCCACAGCCACCTATTCAATGGCTATTGGTCATTATTAAAACAAATTCATATTAACTGTTAGACTTGGTTACTTAGTAAGGAATATTTCCCTATGAAATAACTAGATGTCCACATTCTTGAATAAATTTTATTCTTCAGTTTGTTGGTCTTTCTTAGTGAATCTTCTAATTAAGAATGCCATACCTGCACCTAGAGCTAATTCAGCATATGGTAAATCGTCATTATGTGACATACCAGTATCTGGTAAAGTTTTAGCTTGTTGTTTAGGCTTATTAACTTTTCCTTGTTGCGCTGATTTTACATTTGTTTTGTTTTCTTTAGTCTTAGTTACATTAAGCATATCTTGATTAGCACTATTGCTTCCTTTTGAAACTGTAGCTGGAGATGCATTGGCACCGTCGTTTTGCGTAGCTTTATTGTTTACATCTGCAGTTGCACCAATTGCTGCTTGATTATCTTTTGTATCTGCTGTTGCCATGTCAGCTTTTTGACTATCCTCAGTCGAAGTCGCTTTATCTTTTGCTTCTGACGGTTTAGATGTTGATGGTTTATTCGATACATCAGTATCAACGTTGCCTTCAGATTTATCTGCTTCGTTAGATGCAACGTTAGTTTCAGACTTAAGTTGTCCGGCATCTGTTTGATTTGTCGTACTTTCTTCTTTATCTTTTGATGTATTAGAAGATGCTTTTGGTTCTGTTATGTCTGCTGAAGGCAATGTTTCAGTTGTTGATTCAACCATACTTTGATTTGTTGAATCTCTACCATCTTTTTCTGCCTTAGCTTTATTTTCAGATTTTGGTTGTGCAACCTTGCCATTAGTTGATTGAGATTCAGCACTATTATTTACTTCAGCATTTTGTTTTGAATCATTTACAGATGCATTATCTTTGCTATCAGCAGATGATGCTGCTTCTGTGCTCGCAGTTGTTGGAGCCGTTGCTGTTGATCCTGTTGGTGCATTCTCGTTTGTTGCAGTTGTACTATTGTTATTTGTTGTGCTTTCTGCTGGCGTTACATTATCTGTTTCTGTTGCAGGTTTATCAGTTGTGCCGTTATTAGTTGATTCTACTTCTGGTTTATCAGTTGTACCATTACCCGTTGCCGAATTGTCTGTTGATGCATCTACACTAGAATTTTTATTAGCTGTCGGTTTATTATTTGTATCATCAGTTGATGGATTGTTTGTTGATGTTGCTGTTGTTCCACCAGTTGCCGCATCATTCTGATTATTTGTCGTTGTTGAAGACGTATCTGCATTGGCATTATCTGTTGACTCAGTTACATTAGGTTGTCCAGTATTTTCTGGTGTTGCATTAGCATTTGAATTTGCTGTTGCATCATTATTATCTGAACCACTATTAGTATCGTTAGCATTTGGATCATTCTGAGGCACAATCGCTTCAATTGCAGGTATCGTTACATTTTGTAATTCAGCAACTTCTGTATTTGTTTGAGTTTTATCTAATTTATCAGCAAATCTGTCAAAATATCTACCTAAATCTGTACGTGCAATTTCTTTCGCCGATGCATCTGCATCTGCATTTTTAATTATTTCTATTTGCTTGTTAACCACTTCTCTAATTGCTTCCAAAGCATTTTTCTTAACTACTGGATTAATACGTTGTGCTTTAAGTTGTTCAAGCGCACTATTTTTGACAGTAGCGATTTCTGCATTTGTAGTTTGATCAGAAATATCTTCAGTTGCTTTTGATAAAATGTCTTCTAAAACATTCGTAAACGCTTCTTTTTCTTCAGTTGTAGCATCAGCGTCGACATTTACACCTACTTCAATCTGGTCTAGTGCAGTTTCTAATTCTTCGATAGCTTTTTGTTTTTCTGTTGAGTCAATTTGAATGTTATCAAATGCCTCAAGTCCTTGAGCTTTCGCTTTTTCAACTTCAGCAGTTGTTGTTGCATCAGTAATACCTTGTTTAGCTTGATCTGTAATTTGTTTAATCGTTGCTAATGCTTCAGTTTTTTCTTCAGCAGTTAACTGCTCACTATGATCAATTGATTCTTTCGTATCTTCTGCTTTAGCTTCAATAGCTTGGTTCGCTTTAGGTTTAACAGTAGCATCTACTTGAATAGCATCAATTGCTGCTTTACCTTGTGTTAATGCATCATCAACGTCACCATTATCCACACCATTATTAATGCTTTCTAATGCAGTTTGAACATTTTGGTCAACTTGCTTAATTGCTTGTTGCTTTTCATCTTGTGTTGCATTAGTGTCAGCTGAAATATTATTTTTCTTTTGATCTGCATAAGCATATAAATCTGTTGTAGCTGTTTCTTTTTTACCGGTTGGAATTGTGTAATCATTAATATTATCTAAGTCATTATGAATTCGAACTTCAATGTCATCTTTAGAAGTAGCTTGATTGACATTTTGATCCGCCGTTTGTTTCAATTCAGCAAGTTTTTGTTTCGCTTCTGCAATTTCACTTGAAGTCGATGCGTTAGAGTTATCCGCTTCGTTTACTTTTGAATTATATGCATCTGCAATTTTCGCTAAAGCATCTTTTTTGTACTCACTAAATGTTTTAACTGCATTAATTTTAGCTTTCCCTTCTTTAACCGCATTATCAACATATTCATTTGTTGATGATTGATCGACATTTGTTTTCGCTTGATTTAACGCTGCATCAACTTCTTGTTTTGCATCGTTAATTTCTTGTTGTGATGCATTTGGTGTTTGTTCGATTTGTGTTTTTCTATCAGCTGCTGCTTGATCTAAAGCAGTTTTACCTGCTGGCTTCTTAACAGGATTTGCATGAAGTTGTTGAACTTTTTGTACTGCTGTATCTTTAGCAGTAGTTACATCACCTGTTGTATTTGCTGTATTTATATTGTTTAAACCTTCTTCATATGCTGCTCTAACTGGTTCTATATCTTTTCCTTTTTCTTCATTTGTAGTCGTATTATCACTAAGTATTTCAGTTATTTTATTTTGCATTTCAGTTAGCAATTCCGCTCTTGCATTCGTTTTAATATCTGTTGATGCTTGAATTGGGTCAATTGCTTGAATTGCATTATCTTTTGCAGTGTTTACATCATCGATTGACTGTGCATTTTCAATATTTTGATTACCTTGCGTTAATTCTGCATCTACTTGTTGATTTGCTTGTTCTTTTTCTTCAGTAGTCGCATCTGCAGTTTGTGCAATAAGTGCTTTTTGTTCCTTTGCTTTTGTTGCTAATTCATCTTTAGCTACATCTTTAATTGTTGTATCTGCAGTAATACCTTGA
The DNA here is from genome assembly GCF_016893255.1 of Staphylococcus sp. GDB20D11A. Classification (NCBI taxonomy): domain Bacteria; kingdom Bacillati; phylum Bacillota; class Bacilli; order Caryophanales; family Staphylococcaceae; genus Staphylococcus; species Staphylococcus sp. GDB20D11A. The sequence goes on along the minus strand of NZ_JAFEPJ010000010.1, from coordinate 9,344 downwards.
ACATCAGCAACTGCTTGATCTTTAATTTGCGTAACATCGTTAGTTGTTTGTGCATTTAAGATATCTTGATACGCTTTTTCTTTAGCTTTTAAAACTAAATCTTTTGCTGCATTTTTTTCTTCAGTTGTAGCACCAGTTGTATTATCAATTGCTTGATTTTGAGTTGTCACAGCTTGATCAACATCATTTTTAGCATTTGATTTAACCGCTGTTGCTGGTTGTGTACTTTGAATCGAATTTTTACCTGCATCTTTCGCTGTATCTACACCATTATCATCAGTTGCAGCTGTAATATTATTTTTCGCGTCTGTAACTGCTGTTGCTAATTGTTGAATAGCTGCTTCTTTTTCTTCATTTGTAGCGTTCTGATCATTATTGATAACTGATGTTTGAGCTACTTGTAATTGATCTATCTCATCTTTAGCCGCTTGTTTCTTCACAACTTTTGGTGTTACCGCATTAATTGCTGCTTCCGCATTAGCTTTCGCTTCATCAACATCGGCATTTGTTGTAGCTGCTGCGATGGCTTGAATTGCTTTACCATTTTCAGTATTTGCTTCAGCATCTGCTGCTTGTTTTTCTTCAGTTGTTGCATCTGGTGTAGCTTGAATTGCTTGCAATTTGTTATTTAAAATTGTTGTGATTTCATTACGTGCAGTTGCTTTTTTATTAACTGTTGGTGTTACTTGATCAATACTAGCTTCACCAGTTGTTTTCGCTTGGTCTACATCATTTTGACTATTAGCAGCTTCAATGTTGCTATTTGCTTGTGTCACAGCATTATCTACGTCCGCATTAGCCGCTGCAATTTCTTCAGCAGTAATGTCTTGCGTTTGAGCGATTGCTGTTTTACGTTCATTCGCTTTCGTAGTGATGGCTTGTTTCGCATCATCTTTAGTTGTTGTTGCTGGCTGAATTGCTTCAATTTTAGCAATTTCTGCATTTTTAGCCGCTTCAACTTCTGCATTTGAATGTGCACCATCTATTGCTGTATCAGCTGTTGTTTTTTCAGTTTGAACTTGTTGTTTCGCAGCTGCTTTTTCTTCAGTTGTTGCACCATTATTAACATCAATTGCTGTTTCTTGCGCTTGTACTTTGTCAGCAATTGCTTGTTTCGCTGTTGGTTTAACATTTGCATCAGGTGTAATAGCTGCGATTGTAGCTTCACTTGTAGTTTTTGCATTATCTACATCTGCATTTGCTGCAGCATTATCTATATCAGCGTTTGCAGTAACTACTGCTTGATCAACTTTGTCTTTCGCTGCTTGTTGTTCTTCAGTAGTCGAATCATTCATTGCTTCAATTGCAGTTTTACGTTCACTTGCTTTTTGAGCGATTTCCGCTTTAGCATCCGATTTCTTAGTTGTTGCCGCTTGTACTTGATTAATTGCAGTAATACCATTGTCTTTAGCTGTTGCAACTTCACTATTTGAATTTGCAGCATCAAGATTTGTTCTTGCTTCTTGCTTTTTAGTATCTAATTCTGTATATGCAGCTTGTTTTTCTTCTGTAGTTGAAGCATTGCTATTTTGAATTTCTTGTTTACGTGTATTATATGCGTTTTCTACTTCCGTATCAGCTGCAGGTTTAACTTTTGCTTGTGTTTGAATTGCATTGATTTTATCTAATACTTTTGATTTTGTTTCAGCAACTTCCTGTTTTGATTTAACAACTTGGATGTCATGTAAACCTTGCTTTTGAGCTGCTTCTACTGCTGCATCAGCTTCTGCTACTTCTTCATTAGTTGTATTTGAAACTGTAGCATTTTGAGCTTTTCTAGCTGTTGCAGCTTGTTTAACTTCATTATAGGCATCCATTTTTGTTTGAGTAGAGTCAGTAATATTTTCAATTTTTGAGATTTCTTCGTTTTTAACTCTTTCTAAATCTTGTGCAGTCGTTGTCGCTTCAATTGCTTTAACACCAGAAACTTTAGCTGCATTAATACGCTCAATAGCTTCCGCTACTTCTTCATTTGTTGTATCAGGATTTAAAGGTGCTTGATCAATTTGTGCTTGAACAACTTCGTCAAATTCTTCAAGAGCTGCTGCTTTAGCTGTTGTAGCAGGTGCAGTTTGATTAATATCATTGATTGCTTTTGTTTTAATGGCTTCTACTTGTGCATTTGTTGTTGCTGCATCAATATCTTTAATTGCATTTGTTTCAATTTTACCAATTTTATCATTTGCTACATCTTTTTCATCTTGTAATGATGCATTTGACTTTTTAATTTGTTGTTTACGAGTTGTAACTGCTTGGATAATATCTTGTTTCGCTTGAGGTTTAACTGTTGGTGTAATCACATCTTGATCTAACACTGCGATACCGTTATCTTTTTCAGTTGTGACACCTTGTGCTGTTGTTTGTTTATTAATTTCTGCGATTGCATTATTTTTATCATTGTTAATTTTAGTCACAAGCGCTGCAACTTCATCTTGCGTAACTTTTTTACTTTGTTGTGCTGCTGTAACCTTTTCTTGAGCTTTAGCATCTAATTCAGCAATTGCTGCTTGATTATCAATTAATGCAGCTTGTAATTTAGTTACTAAACCGTCAATATCTGCTTGAGATGCACGATTTGCAGTTTCAACATGATTCGCATCTTCATTTAAAATATTGTCTGCTTGTTGTTTAAGTTTATTGTATTCTGCAATTGATGCTGTTGTGTAATGACTATTATCAACTTGTGAGTTTACTTGTTGTTGCAACGCATCTTTGTTCATTTCAACTGCTACTGAAAATGGATCTGCAGTTAGTGTAACTTCTGGTTGCGCATTATTAATTACAACATCTGAAGCAGTACGATATGTTAATTTTTCATTAAAATCAATATTTTTAGGTGTATCGATATTCGCAACATTAACTTTATATGATAATTTTAAAGATTTATCTGGGAATAAAACTTCTTTAGTGTGTGTACCGCGTGCCGTTGTCACACCTTGGCTTGTAAATGTAACTTTATTTGCAGTTTGATCATAATTAACAGTCATATTTTTCAATACTGTACTGTCTTCATTACCATTAGGGAATGTTGTAGTTAATGAATCATTAACGTAAGTTACACCTTGTGGTAATGTTACTTCATATTTAAATTGATCTGCTTTTAATGAAGCACCAAAGTTACCATTGTTACCGATTTCAGTATTAATTGTAAATTCTTTATTATTTGTTGCTTTCGGTGCTAAATCTCTATTTTTGACATATAAATGTGATCCTGAGAATAGACCTACATTATCAATGAATGAATAGTATTTATAACCATCTTTATTTGTTGTAATTCTTGAAGCATCAGCAACTGCTGTATTGTCAGGAATAAATTGTAAATCTAAACGATCAGCATCTGTTGGTACTTTAAATAAGTGTGCAGTACCAGTCTTAGCTACATTTACAGTTGCTAATTCAGTATTTTTCTTAGCATCTTTAATAACTAGATTTGTTGCACCTTGCTTACTATTCGTTTGCATAGTGGTAAAGTTGATAATTAATTCTGAATCTGGTTTTACATTAACAGTTTTTGAAATACCGTTAAAGTTACCATGATCTGTAGAATCATTTGCATTCACACGACCTAATGCAGCTACATTTCCCCTAGCTTGATAGTTTTGAGGGTTATTCTTATCAAACATATCGCTTCGTCTTAATTCTGAGTTAACGAAACCAATCTTACCGTTGTTAATTAATGAATAACCGTTTACTTTATCTGTAACAGTTACAGTTGGATCCTGTCTATTCTCATCTGTTGATATGGCAGGATCATCAAACGTTAATGTTGTATTAATACTGCCTTCACCAGTATTGCTAGCATTTGGATCTTGAGTTTGTGCGTTTGCTGCTACAGGTGCTGCTGGTTGCGCTGCTGCTGGAGCATTCGCTGGCTGTGTTTGATTTGCCGGTGTTGCATTATTATTAGGTGTTGCTTGGTTATTTCCTTGACCTGCTTGGTTTGCCGGTGCTGCTTGATTTCCAGGTTGTGCTTGTGCAGCGTTATTCGGATCAGCTTGATTACCTTGTCCAGCTGGTTGTGTATTTGGTTGTGCTGCTCCTCCTGCTGGATTAGCCTGTCCACCTTGGTTTGCTGGTTGTGCTGCTGGTTGTCCTTGGTTGGCAGGTGCAGCTGGCTGTGCTGTAGGATTAGCTTGAGCACCAGCATTTGCGTTAGGCTGTGTATTGGCATCAGCTGGTTGTGCTGGTTGATTTTGTGCAGGCTGATTTTGCTCTGCTGCAGACGCTGTTGTCGGGTTAGTAGATATAAAAGTAACAGTGGCAATTAAAGCTGAAAAAATACCGACATTAAATTTTCTGATACTAAATTTTTGTTGTCTGAATAAATTCATTAAGTCATCCTCCTGGTTGATTATTCTCGCTGTTAAATGATTTCACTTAATCAACTGTTAAGATAAGTAGTAGCATCTGCGTTAAAAACACAAAGCAACTCTATCTAATTAAAATTAATTTTATCATCATTATATATTGAGTACCAGTGTATTTTATATTACATATTGATTACTTTGTTTTTATTTTGTTTATATCATTTTACGTTTGTACTATAAATTATTTCTACAAACACAAAAAAACCGATGCATACGCATCGGCTTATTTGTAATACAGTATTTATTTATCTAATCCCATTTTATCTTGAACCACATCAGCTATTTGTTGTGCAAATCTTTCAGCATCTTCATCAGTTGCTGCTTCAACCATGACACGAACTAATGGTTCTGTTCCAGAAGGTCTTACTAAAATTCGACCTTCTCCATTCATTTCTACTTCTACTTTAGTCATAACTTCTTTAACGTCAACATTTTCTTCAACACGATATTTATCTGTTACACGTACGTTAATTAATGATTGTGGATATTTTTTCATTTGTCCAGCTAATTCACTTAGTGATTTACCAGTCATTTTTATTACAGAAGCTAATTGAATACCAGTTAATAAACCATCACCAGTTGTATTGTAATCCATCATAACGATATGCCCAGATTGTTCTCCACCTAAGTTATAATTACCGCGACGCATTTCTTCTACTACATATCTGTCGCCAACTTTAGTTTTATTAGATTTAATTCCTTCTTGTTCAAGCGCTTTGTAAAAACCTAAATTACTCATAACAGTAGAAACAATCATGTCATTATTCAATTCTTGATTTTTATGCATTTCTTGACCAATAATAAACATAATTTGGTCACCGTCAACGATTTGACCATTCTCATCTACTGCTATAATTCTGTCTCCATCGCCGTCAAATGCTAACCCAAAATCACTTTCAGTTTCAACTACTTTTTCAGCTAATTTTTCAGGATGTGTAGAGCCACATTTCTCATTGATATTATATCCATCAGGACTACATCCAATTGTTTCAGTATCTGCTTCTAAATCACCAAATAAGAATGGCGCTAGTGATGATGTTGAACCATTTGCACCATCTAAAACAATTTTCAAACCTTCAAAGTTAACATCTACTGTTGATTTTAAATAGCTCAAATATTTTTGTGCCCCTTCAAAGTAATCTGAATAATGTACAATATCATTGCCAACTGGTCTTGGTAATTCTGGGTTTTCTTGATCCAATAATGCTTCAATTTCATTTTCTTGTTCATCTGATAGTTTAAAACCATCTGATCCAAAGAATTTAATACCATTATCTGCAACTGGATTATGAGAGGCTGATATCATTACACCTAACTCTGCACCCATATCGCGTGTTAAATATGCAACACCTGGTGTTGAAATAATACCTAATCGCATCACTTCTGCACCAATTGAAATCAAACCAGCTATTAATGCTGATTCTAACATTTCACCTGAAACTCTAGTATCGCGACCTACAAGTACACGTGGGTGTTTTTCACCTTTATTATGTGCTAGAACATAGCCACCGTATCTTCCTAATTTAAATGCCAATTCAGGTGTTAGTTCTTGGTTTGCGACACCTCTTACTCCGTCTGTACCAAAATATTTTCCCATTGTTTACTCTCCTTTAATTTAGCTATTTATTTTACATTTATATAAGCCTTCGTTTCACTTGGTTGTGCTTTAGTGACATGTTCTGGTAAATTGATTTTTACAGTCTTTTCAGTTGATTCTGAAATACCATCTAAATCTACTTCTGCATCAACTTCGCTTATATTTTGCAAGTCATCTCGACTACCGAAGATTTCAATTTCTTTATCTTCTAAGTCAATCGAACTTAATTCTTTATCATCTGCTAAACTACCTTTCTGTTTAACATTTACTTTAACCTTTTTGCTAAAAGGCTCTACTTTAACTTGTAAATTCACTTCATTAGGTTGAATCGATACATTTAATTTATTCAGTTTTTTATCAAAAGCCGTTACTTCTGCGACATCTTTTGTGTCACCATTAATCTTTTTATTAGTTTTAAAAGTGGCTTTTAAATAAGCAATATCATTCAATTGTTCTTCTCCACCTGTTACTTTAACTGTTTGTGGTGAAACTTCTTGCTTTGTAATTTTAAAAAGTGGATCAATATCACTCTGACTTACATCAGGTTGAACTGTCATCTTTTTAGTTACTTTGTTTTCAAGCGTAATATTTGCTAATTTAGGTTTTACAGAATAATGAATGTCATCAGCTAACCCTTTAACTTGATACTTCTCTTGATATTTTCCAGCTTTAGCATTTGATAAATCAATCACTACTCTTAAATCTTCTGGATTTTCAATTTTTATTATCTTTGATTGTGGTCCTGAAATAGTCACATTAACTGTTTCAGGCGCTTTTGTTAAATGCAAATCTTTAGTGTTATAAAGAATTTCAACGGGTACATCTTGAATCGTTTTACTAGACTTTTGACCAAGATTACCAGTGTTAAAGATATTTCCAAAAACATTGTTAACAGATAAAAAGAAAAACAATGCCAAAAGAAAGGCAATAAATCTCAAGCCCCATTTACTTTCTAGCATATTATTTCACACCTTTCTTTTGAAAGCGTGTGCCAAACCAATGTTCAGCAAGCAACTCTTCAAAAATTTCGTTTGAAATGTCTCGTCGTAATTTTCCATCAAATGTTACCGAAATATCACCAGTTTCTTCAGATACAATAACGGTAAATGCATCAGATACTTCTGAAATACCAACCGCAGCTCTATGTCTTGTACCCAAACTTTTAGATATCTTAGGACTATCAGACAATGGCAAATAACTTGCTGCTGCTGCAATCTTCGTGCCTTGAATAATCATTGCACCATCATGTAAAGGTGTATTAGGTATAAAGACATTAATTAAAAGTTCTTGCGAAATATTTGAATCCATTGCAATACCTGTTTCAATATAATCTTGAAGACCTGTTTCTTTTTCAAAGACAATTAATGCACCTATACGTCTTTTAGCCATATATTGCACAGCCTTTGAAACTGATTGAATCAATTTCTCTTCATCTTTACTATACGTATTAGAAGTATAGCGTTTTAAAAAGCTACCTCTACCAAGTTGTTCTAACGCACGTCTAATTTCTGGTTGGAATATTACTATTAAAGCTAATACCCCCCATTGAATAACGATATCGAATAATTTAGATGTTGCAGTCAAGTTCAATATCATACTTATCTGCTGACCAATAACAATTACTAATATCCCTTTAAGTAATTGTATCGCTTTAGTTCCCTTAAAGACCGTGATGAGAAGATAAAGTACATACCAAACTATCAGTAAATCAAGGATACTCGTTACAATTTTTAACGTACTGAGGTTTTGAAAAAAGTTGGAAAAATCCATAACATCTCCTCCGGGTAATATTTTTCCATAATACCCATTATACCAATCATTTACATCACTGTCATACGAACATATATTTAAATAGAAAAAATTTATTTTAAAGATTATAACTACTCTTAATCATTTTAGTGAATTAAAAAAAGTAGTGCAAAAAGCAAAATATACTTTATACACTACAAATCATTTATTTATAATAAAGTTTCACCAAAAAATGTTCCAACTAACGAAACCGCTTGTTCAGCAGTATGATTATTACTGTCAATCAATGGATTTACTTCAACTAAATTCATTGAGGAAATTAAATGTGATTGATGCAGTAATTCCAATGCAAAATGGCTTTCTCTATAACTAAGACCACCCAAAACTCTAGTACCAGTGCCTGGCGTTTCAAGCGGATCTAAAGCATCAACATCTAAAGATAAATGAACGCCATCAACATTGCGTGACTTCAAATATTCTATTGTATTTTCAATTACTTCCTTTATCCCCAATTTATCAATATCTGACATAGTAAATGTTTTAATATTATGATCTTTGATAAATTGTCTTTCACCTTTATCTAAATCTCTCATACCAATTAGTACGATGTTTTCTGGCTTGATTACATTACTATTTAATTCTAAAAGTTCTTTGGGACCTTCACCTGTCAAAATCCTTAGAGGCATACCATGAATATTTCCACTTGGTGACTCTTCAGGTATATTTAAATCACCATGTGCATCATACCAAATAACTCCTAAATTATTATAATGTTTACTTATTGCTGATACTGAACCTACCGCAATAGAATGATCTCCACCAAGAACTAGAGGAAATCTGTTATTTTCAATTGATGCTGAAACTTCTTTATTTAATTTTTGATTAACATCTATAATTTCATCATAATTTCTTAATCCTTTTTGTTCACTATGAAATTTTTCAATGTTCACAGCAGGTACCTTAATATCCCCCTTGTCATATACATCAAGGTCTAATTGCTTTAATCTTGAAATTAATCCAGCATATCTAATTGCTGTTGGTCCTAAATCAACACCTAATTTTCTTTGTCCAAATGTTGATGGTGCACCTATAATATCAATTGCTTTTGTCTTTGTCATAAGCGTCCCCCTTTGCTCTATGTAATTAAAGAATAATGTATGCGCTTACCATTATCAAGCAATAGCTACACATATAATCTGTTTATCTTATTACTTCATAAAAAAAAGCACTTTCCAAAAATGGAAAGTGCTAGTAGTGAGCCATAGAGGATTCGAACCTCTGACCCTCTGATTAAAAGTCAGATGCTCTACCAACTGAGCTAATGGCTCTAATGGCTGGGCTAGCTGGATTCGAACCAACGAGTGACGGAGTCAAAGTCCGTTGCCTTACCGCTTGGCTATAGCCCAATATATAGATGGTGGAGGGGGGCAGATTCGAACTGCCGAACCCGAAGGAGCGGATTTACAGTCCGCCGCGTTTAGCCACTTCGCTACCCCTCCAGCTTATTCATATAATTTAATAATCAAAATGGTGGAGAATGACGGGTTCGAACCGCCGACCCTCTGCTTGTAAGGCAGATGCTCTCCCAGCTGAGCTAATTCTCCAAAATAATGACTCCTACGGGACTCGAA
>NZ_JAFEPJ010000001.1:0-198105 GCF_016893255.1 Staphylococcus sp. GDB20D11A | reverse complement strand
GATACGTGATGTCTTCACCTGCCAAGGCATCTGCATATTCTTGTTCGGCTTTTTCAGATAAGAAGCGATAGAAAATCAAGCCTAAAATGTAATTACGGAATTCACTCGCATCCATATTCCCTCTTAAATCATTCGCAATCGACCATAATTTTTTATGTAATTCAGCTTGTTGCTGACGTTGTTTTTCAGTAATAGACATGTGATTCCTCCGCCTTTGAATAAGTAATTTATCTCTTTGTGTAATAGATTTATTATAACATTTGGTTATGTTGCGATGTTGAGAATTTTGAGGTTGGTTGTGGAAATTTTTATATTTATGGAGATTGGGATAGGATAAACCAAAACAGCTTAACGACGATATCGATTGATGCATCCTTTTTATAAGGTATGCGCATCAATTTACTTTTCATCGTTAAGCCGCTTCAATTATTTTTTATTATTCGTAATTATTTACTTTAAGTTAACTTCAATATCTTTAATTTGTTTGCTTTCTATGACTTCCCCCATATATTTAAATTTTAATTTAGATCTTAAATCAAGGTTATAAAAACTGCCATCTTTCAAGCTAATTTTAACCCTACCATCTTTTGAGATTGTTTTATAAAGTCCATATTTTTCGATTAGATGCTTTCTCAACTTAAAATCTAACTCTTTTAATGTTATTTTTTCTTTTTTAATATAATAAGGGTATCCTTTCACAAAAGCATCTTCACCCTTTTCTTTTGTAACATTTAATATTGGGGCACTGACAACTCCAGATGTTTTATTCGTCTGTATTACGCCACTAACAGTATAAAATATGTCGTGTTTGTCTCTTTTTTCTTGAACAAAAAACACATCTAAGCCCTTATAACTACGCTGTTGAAATCTATTTTTATCATTTCCAAGCAGCAATACTTGAATCTTCATGCCTCTATATTTAAAACGCAAGTTATTTTTACCATGCTTCAAAGCATTAATGTTTTTCAATTCCATAGTCTTTCCAGTGTAGTATCTGTATAATGCTTCCTTGTCATGTTTGTTTACTGACTCTTGTTTTGCATGACCTGAATGAGCCTCTGTTGTTAAAGTTCCAGTTGTTAAAATTCCTAAAGCTAATGTTGCTTTTGCTAATGCTGTAAATTTCATATTTATTTGCTCCAATCTTAATATATTGGATTGTTTTCATTACGTAATTTGAATCATACATTATTATTATAACGTGCATCATTTCATACGATAATTAACCTCGATTTAAATATACTTGAATTATTCTTAATGAAAAACAAATATATTTTAATGTTCAGGTTAAATGACTTTCATTATTTCATTTAGTTGTTTTACTGGATTATCGTTCACTACAACTACTTTTGTTATGGTGTTCTGCTCTTTGAATTACAAAAACAACTTAACAACAGTAATGTATTTAACACAGTTCCTTATATAAGGACACGGATGTCAATTCACATTTTGTCGTTAAGCCGCTTCTTAAGCTATTATGCTATTAACTCGAACTAATTTAAATTCACTTCAATGTTTTTAATTTTCTTACTGTCCATTACATCAAACATACGTTCAAAACTTAATTTTTCACTTAAATCAATTTCATGCTTCTTTTCGTCTTTCATATTGATAACAATTCTACCTTTATCTGCCGTTCCTTTGTACAATCTATATTTTTCAATTAATAGTTTTCTTATTTTAAAGTCCAGTTCCTTCAATGATACTTCTTCCTTTTGAATAAAGAACAACTCGTTTATCGAAAAGCCATTTTTAGCATCAACTTTTTTAACTTGTAGACTTGGATTACTTACAAATCCAAACACTGATCTCACATTTTTCTTTGTTATACCGCCAACGCTATATATGCCACCTTTTATATCTATTAATTCAGGTACTGCAAAGACATCAAGGCCATGTGTTTTTTCTTTATATTTATTTTTATCGTCACCAAGTAAAAATACTTTAAAAGCTTTATTTCGTTGTTTAAAGTTTAAAACGTTAGAGCCATAGTAATCTTCGCTTTTAACACTAATGTTTGTTGGTTCAAAACTTTCTTCAGAATAGTATTGATGTAGCATATTGATATAATATTTGCGCTGTGTCTCATCAAGTTCTACTTTCGCGTGACCAGTTTGACCTTCTGCTGTAAACACACCTGTAGTTAATATTCCTAATGCTAATGTTGCTTTTGCTAATGCAGTAAATTTCATATTTATTTGCTCCAATCTTGATATATTGGATTGTTATTATTACGTAATTTGAACTATCTGTCTTTATTATAAGGTGCATCAAAACAGACTGACATTAACGCTCATTTAAATAAACTTGAATCATTATTAATGAAAATCAAACGTATTTTAACATTCGTATTAACTGATTTTTAATAGCAACATAAATATTTTTTTGTTGAATCATTGTTCATTCCGATTAGTTTTAAGTCTTAAGCTATTCGTTATAAAGTGTACAAAAAAGCAGCTTAATAACGTAGTCAATGTTCGATATGTTTTTATTATAAAAACACGTATCAATATCATTAAACATGGGGTTATTAAACCGCTTCTTAAGCTTTTATTCTATATATCATTGATTATTTCAAATTCACTTCGATGTTCTTAATTTGTTCACTACTAATGACATCTGCCATACGCTCGAAATCTAATTTATCACTTAAATCAATTTCATACTTATTTTCATCTTTCATATTAATAACAATTCTACCTTTATCAGCTGACCCTTCATACAGTTTGTATTTTTTAATCAACAGTTTTCTTATTTTAAAATCAAGTTCCTTCAATGACACTTCTTCCTTTTGAATAAAGAAAAATTCATCAATAGAAAAACCGTCTTTATCGTCTATTTTTTTAACTAGTAAGTTCGGCGTTCTTAGAGACTCAAATATTGACTTTACGTTTTTCTTCGTTACACCACTAACGCTAAATATTCTACCATCTAAATCTACTAATTCTGGTACCGCAAAGACATCGAGGCCATGCGTTTTTTCTTTATATTTATTTTCATCTTTTCCCAATAAAAACACTTGGAACTTTTGATTTTGTTGGTTAAAAAGCAAAACGTTAGAGTCATAATAACCTTGACTTTGGCCACTAACATTTGTTAACTCATAACTAGGTCCTGAATAGTATTGATGTAACTTGTTTGTATCATATAAACGGTTCATTTTTTCATACTTTCCTTTTGCATTAACCGATTGATTTTCTGTTATCATTGCACTTGTTGTTAATATTCCTAATACAAATATCGCTTTAGCTATCACTGTAAATTTCATATTCATGTGCTCCAATCTTAATATATTGGATTGCTTTTATTACGTAATTTGAATAATACACATTTATTATAAAGGGCATTGAGACAGACTGACATTAACACTCGTTTAATTAAACTTAAATCATGGTTAATGAAGTTCTAATTAATATTCAATGGACATCACTTTCAAGAGTAATGTGAATTTTTAGTATGCTCACTCATAACCTGCGTTATAAAACATAAAACAGCCTAACGACACTGTTGATTTAGATACGCCCCTTTTTGGAGGATGTACGTATTTATTCAACATTTCATCGTTAAGCTGCTTCAAATTTATTACTTTAGAGTCATTGATTACTTACTTTAAATTTGATTAATAGTCACTGCTATATTTTGAATATCCTTACTATTCAACTCATCGCCCATGTGCTCGAATTGCAATTTATCACCTAAATCAATTTCTTTCTTTTCTCTATCTTTCAAATTGAAAGTGATCTTACCGTATTTAGTCGTACCTTTATATAAACCATAATTTTTAACTAAATGTTGTCTAATTTTGAAATCAAGTTCTTTCAGTGAAACTTCTTCTTTATTAATTGAAAATGATTCAATTGATGCATCTAAATTTCCGCCATACACTTTTTTAACAAATAAAGGTGTATTAGTTTCAGAAGATTGGTTATTTTTCTTCGTTACACCACCAACAGTAGATAGTCTACCGTTTGGATCAATTAATTCTTTTACCACAAAGACATTCTGGCCTTCAAGGCCTTGTTTATATTTAGCTTTATCTTCTCCTAATAAGAATAATTGGTGATTTTGACCATCTTGGTTAAAGCGTACAACGTTAGAACCGTTGTAATTTTCAACCTTACCACTAATATTACTGAATTCAAAACTTTCTGATGAGTAGTATCGATGTAAGTCTTTAATATCATATAAATGTTGTACTCTCTCTTGCTTTTCTTTTGCGTGGACTGCTTGGCCTTCTGATGTAATCACACCAGTAGTTAATAAGCCTAATGCCAATGTTGCTTTAGCTAACGTTTTTAATTTCACAGTACTATTCTCCCAATCTATTTATAAATTTTGTCTTAATATATTTTTATATGATTAATTCAATTACGTAATACGAACAATCTACTGTCATTATATAAGTGAGATACTGCGCTATGAATTAACCTCTTTTTAACTATTTTTGAACCAACGTTAAGTTAGTTAATGAAAATCTAACAGCGTTAATCTATTTTTATAACTTAACGCTGTTTTTTTCACATTTCACACTTTCCCTCAATTTAATAATGTTTTCCATATTGTTTCATGTCACGAAAAGGACAACGCGCGACTATAGGTATCAACCGTTTTTTCAAAAATTTGATCATGAACTCGCTCCTTTTTTCATCATAACAACACAAAAAAGAAGCTAAGCAATATGTTATCGCTTAACTTCCCTATAATTACTAGTCTGCTTGTCCAAAGATTATTTATATTCTAGCTCAACATTAATTTCTTTGATTTTAGTACCATCTATCGTGTCACCCATGCGATGCGGTTGTAATTTTTTTGTAAGTTCGAAAGTATAAAACTTATCATCTTCCATTTTAACTACAATTTTACCTTTTCTATTGTTAACAGCACCATATAATTTTTCTTCTTCCATCAATTTTTTTCTTAATTTAAAGTCCAACTCTTTTAACGAGACTTCTTCTTTAGTAATTTTAAATTTACTATCTTTAGACTTTTCCGATGATTCATCAATTTTTCTTGTTACTTTAACATCGACTTCTTTACTAAATTCTTTACTATTTGTCTTACTTAAACCACCAATTGAATATTGTCTTCCATTAACAGTTTCCTCCTCGATGACTAAAAATGCATCTTGCTTATCATGCTCACCTTGAGGGTATTTTTCAATATCTTTACCAAGCAAGCCAACAAAATAATCTTTTCGATCCTTCCAAACATATACTCCTTTATCTGTCACTTTCTGTCTATACAGACCATCTACATTTATTAACTCTAAACTTGGCTTGCTATAGTAGTATTTTAACGATTTATAATTGTGTTGACCTTGAGTTGATTCTGCCGCTTTTACTGTTTGACTTTCTGTTGTTATTACACCAGTAGCTAACAATCCCAATACTAATGTTGCTTTAGCTAACGTTTTTAATTTCATAGTACTATTCTCCCAATCTATTTATAAATTTTGTCTTAATATATTTTTATATGATTATTTCAATTACGTAATACGAACAATCTACTATCATTATATAAGCGGGATACTAAGCTATGAATTAACCTCATTTTAACTATTCCTGAACCAATGTTAAGCTAATTAATGGAATCCTAACAGCGTTAATCTATTTTTTAAACTTAACGCAGCTTTTTTCACATTTCACACTTTCCCTCAATTTAATTATGTTTTCCACATTGTTTCATGTCACTAAAAGGACAACGCGCGACTATAGGTATCAACCGTTTTCCAAAATTTTGATCATGAACCCGCTTCTCATTTTCATCTCACCAACACAAAAAAGAAGCTAAGCAACTTATGTTGCCTAACTCCTCTATACTATCCATATTTTACATTATCCATATTTCATTAAATTATCTAATGCTGGCTTCTATTTTTTCAATATTTCTACCGTCAATGACGTCACTCATGCGATTTGTTTGTAATTTTTTATTAAGTTCAAACGTATAATAGCCACCATCTTTCATTATCACTTTTATCTTACTATCTTTAGGAAACTTTTTATACAGATCAAAATTTTGAATTAAATACTGTCTCAATTTAAAGTCGAGTTCTTTAAGTGAAACCTCTTCTTTATAAATGTAGTGTCTTTTAACATGCGTATAAACACCTGCGTCTACTTCTTTTTTAATAACGAATTTAGGTGCGTTTAAGTAATCATAGTAAGCACCTTGATTTTTCTTAGTGACACCACCATATGAAAACACTGTGCCGTTGCGATTTTCTGCTTCTTTAACTACAAATATATCTAAACCTGGATTTTTACGTGTTTTAAGTCTTTCTATATCTTTACCAAAAATTTGTATTCTAGTGAACTTTTGATGTTTATCAAAGATAAGGTAATGCTTGCCACCTTTGCTATAACGATAACCAGTAACATTTTTAAGTTCCTTACTTGCGCCACTATAGTAATCTCTTAAGTCAAAAATATCTTTTGTCACATTTTCATATTTTGCTTCATGTTCACTTGCATTTACAGTTTGATGCGTTGATGTTATTGTTCCTGTTGCTAAAATACCTAATGCTAAACTTGCTTTCGCAATTGCTGTCATTTTCATAGTTGTATGCTCCATTCGTAATTATTAGATTTGTTCGCTTACGTCTATTGAATCATACAGCTTTATTATAATTGGCGTATTTGACCTTTCACATTAAACCATCTTTAATAATCATTGAATCATTATTAAGTAAATTAAGGAATCTATAATGTTCGTTAAATAAAAATGATCCCGTTGTGCTACACACCCGATAGATAGGGATTTACAGATAAATTCAGGACTCTTCCACGTCATATATGGACCCATCGAAAATTCGGGTTCTCAAATCATCGAACATAACAAAAGAAGCTAAGCAACATGTAGGCCGTTGTCACTTAACTTCTTGTTTTTCCGATGACAGCTTCTATTTAGAGAATGTCATGATTATTTTATATTCACTTCAATGTTATCAATATTAGTGGCATCTATGACATCTGCCATGCGATTTTCTTGTAATTTTTTGTGTAGTTCAAACGTGTACTTTCCACCGTTTTTCATTTTAATAACAATTTTACCTGAACCAACGTTACCGTACAGATTATGATTTTCAATAAGTTGTTTTCTCAATTTAAAATCAAGTTCTTTCAAGGAAATCTGCTCTTTAGTAATCTTGAATTCTGAAACATCATGAGAGATTATACCTTTATTATCTTCCTTAGTAATTCTTACTCCTGCTTTGTGATCAACTTTTTTACTATTACTCTTTGTGATACCACCGACAGAATATTTTTCCAGATTGTAATTATTTTCTTCTAAAACGACAAATACATCGACATTCCTATGTACTCCTTCACCATATTTTTTATCATCTTTACCAACTAAAGCAATTTTATATATGAAATAATCTGGAACAATATTCATAAATCTTATTGTCGTCCATTTTTTTAAAATAATACCAATCTCATTTTTAAATTCTAAACTTGGTTTCGTATAATACGCTCTTAAACCTTTAAATTTAGGATTTATTTCTGTTGGTACTTGTTTTGTGGTTGGCGATTGCGGTGTTTCCACTTTAGTTGAAGACGGTGTTGTCGCATTTGGTGTTTGTTTTGGTGCTTCCACTTTAGTTGAAGACGGTGTTGTCGCATTTGCTGCTTGTTGCGGTGCTTCCACTTTAGTTGAAGATGGTGTTGTCGCGTTCGGTGTTTGTTGCGGTGTTTCCACTTTAGTTGAAGATGGTGTTGTCGCGTTTGCGGCTTGTTGCGGTGCTTCCACTTTAGTTGAAGATGGTGTTGTCGCATTTGCGGCTTGCGTTGTCGTTGTGATTACACCTGTTGTTAAAAGCCCTAGTGCTAAACTTGTTTTAGCAATTGTTGTTATTTTCATAGTTGTATGCTCCATTCGTAATTATTAGATTTGTTCGATTACATTCATTGAATCATACAGCTTTATTATAGATGGCGTATTGCTCCATTCACATTAAACCTTGTTTAACTATATTTGAATCATCGTTAAGTAAATTAAGAAACCCATAATGTTCGTTAAATAAAAATGATTTTGATGTGATTCAACACTTGGCACATTTGAGGTTTCGTCACTTTTAAGACATAGAAATGCCACTTTTACAAACAAATGAATATTCGTCTTTTTACATCATTGCGCATAATAAAAGAAGCTAAGTAACATGTAAACCATTGTCACTTAACTTCTTGTTTTACCGATGTCAGCTGCTATTTAGAGAACGTCATGATTATTTTATATTCACTTCAATTTTATCAATATTTGTACCTTCTATGACATCTGCCATACGATGCTCTTGCAGTTTTTTGTGTAATTCAAACGTATACTTCCCACCTTTTTTCATTTTAATAACGATTGTTCCTGAACCCATGTTACCGTAAAGATTATGTTTTTCAATAAGTTGTTTTCTCAATTTAAAATCAAGCTCTTTCAAGGAAATCTCTTCCTTAGTAATCATGTATTCTGAAACATCACGTGAAATCATACCTTGATTATCTTTTTTAGTAACGCTTAATTCTGCTTTGTGATCAACTTTTTTACTATTAGTCTTCGTGATGCCACCGACAGAATATTTTTTCAATTGATATTTATTGTCTTCTAAAACGATAAATACATCGATATTATCGTAAGGTCCATCTTTATATTTTTTCTCATCTTTTCCAACTAAAGCTATTTTATAGATGAACCTATTTGGAATAACATTCATAAACCTAACCGTCGTCCATGGTTTGAGCATAAATCCAAACTGCTTTTCAAATTCAAAACTCGGTTTCATATAATACGCTCTTAAATCTTCATATTTAGGAGTTATAACTGTTTGTGCTTGTTTTATGGTTGGAGATTGTGGTGTGTCTGATTTAGTAGATTGCATTGGTTGTGGCGTGTTTGTTGATGGAGGTATTGTCACTTTAGTTTTCGGCGTTGTGGATTCGGTTGTCGTTTGTGATTGTTCTTGTTTAGGCGCTGGCGTTGCTGATATATTAAGCGATTTCTGCGCTTCTTGTTTAGGTTGTGATATTTTTTCTTTTTTGGAAGTTGAAGTTTTTTCCTCATTAGTATTTGGTGCCTTTTCGAGTTTAGGCGTGCGTTCTTGTCTTGTGTTAGCTGCTTGTGTTGTCGCTGTATTTGCACCTGTTGTTATGTTTATCATTGCTAATCGCTCTGCTTTAAGCGTTGGTACTTTGTCAACTTTAGTTGATTGTACTTTTTCTGCTTTGACCGATTGCGTCGTTACTGTAATTGCGCCTGTTGTTAAAAGCCCTAGTGCTAAACTGGTTTTAGCAATTGTTCTCATTTTCATAATTGTATGCTCCAATCTATATTATATTCGATTGTCTTTTTACGTAATTTGAGTCATACAACATCATTATAGATGGCGTTCTAAGATAATCACATTAAACCCCTTTTAACAATTATTGAAGTATTATTAAGTAATTTAAGCAAAAAATAATGAGTGATTATGAGATTAATATAGCGCTTCTATGTGCCTTTGAAATGATTTTTAAGCATTAAAAAGAAGTTAAGCAACGTTTGATTGTCACTTAACCTCTCTATTTCAATTTCAACTTATTTCGTCGTCAAGTATGTGTGTTATGCTTTTCTAACTTTGATTTCAATTCTATCAATATCTGTGACATTGATAACATCGGACATACGGTCTTCTTGTAACTTTTTATCCAATTCAAATGTATACTTTCCATAGTATTTCTTTTTGACGGTAATTTTCCCTGTACTCATTTCACCGTAAAGACCATAATTATCAATAAGGTATTTTCTTAATTTAAAATCAATCTCTTTCAATGACATTGCTTCTTTATCTATTTTAAATGGGAAAAAGTCATAATCATATTCACCAATATGATCTGCTTTAATAACTCTTGCTTCTGCTATTAGGTCGACAGCTTTATCGTTTGCACTAGTGATACCGCCAATCGAGTACTTTGCACCTTCAAATCTCTTATCCTCATTAACGTAAAATATATTAAGATTACGATGTACACCCGTATGATAATGTTGCTTATCTTTGCCAATTAAAGCAAGATTATTAACAGAATTACCATCTATGATATTCATAAATTTAATACTTAGTTGAATGAAACTGATATAACCTGTCACATTTTTATATTCAATACTAGGTTGAGTATAATAAGCTTTTAATTTTTTGCTATTTTCACTTATTACAATAGGTTTCTTTTCGGCATGAACTGGTTTTTCCGTTGTAGTGTTTACACCTGTTGCTAATATTCCTAATAACAAACTTATTTTTGCAATATTTTTCATTTTCATAGTTGTATGCTCCAATCTATTATAATTAGATTGTTTTATTACGTAATTTGAACCATACACCCATATTATAGGAGCTGTATTCAGATATTCACATTAACCTGTTTTTAACTATTCATAAAATATGATTAAGCTATTTAAGCAAAAGATAATGAGTACTGCGTGTGATTGCGTGTGTTGTCAGGTAACTTTGACCCTCAAAAAAAGAAGCTAAGCAACAGTACGTCGCTTAACTTCCATAGTTTCCATAACAAGCACTATTCAACATAGCGCTTTGCTGTTAGAATGTATTATTTAATTTCTACTAGAATTTTATTAATCTTAGTGCCGTCGATTGACTCACCCATACGTTCTTTTTCAAGTTTTTGACTTAAATCGATAGTATGTGTTGTGCCATCATTCATTGTAATTGTAATTTGACCTTGTTTAAGACCATTTGAATACAAGCCACTTTGACTAATTAATTGCTTTCTTAATTTAAAATCAAGTTCTTTTAGCGAAATGTCTTCTTTATAAATTTGGTATAGACTACTTTGTGGTTCTTCTTTACCTTTCTTGATTTCAAGGATTGGTGTGTGTATATAGTCATAATACACTCCTCTATTAGTTTTTGTTACGCCACCAATCGAATGATTATCAGCTTGTCTACCATTTCCTTCTCTAACGACAAACACATCTATATCTGGGTTAACTTCTTCATTATATTTATCTTTATCAGAACCAACTAAAGATATTTTATTATATTGTCCATTGTATATAAAATCAATGAATCTATCTTTACCTTCAATAAATCCATATCCAGTTACTTTTTTATATTCAAAACTTGGTCCATTATAATAAAGTTTTAAATCAGCCTCACTTTGTTGTTTTACTTCTGTTTTCGCATGTACTGGTTGTATATTCGACGTAATTACACCTGTTGCTAACATTCCCAATGCTAAACTTGCTTTTGCTATCGCTTTAAATTTCATAATTTTTAGCCCCAATCTATTTAAATTTGATTTTTCAATTACGTAATATGAACAATCTACCTACATTATATTGAGGCACTATTCCCTTTCAAATTAAACCTCATTTAACTAAAATTGAATCATTGTTAAGGTAATTAATAAAATGCTAACTGTTATTAATCAATTCTTATCCTACGAGACTCTTTTTTTATACAATTCACACTTTATACCATTTTTATTTTAAAAACTGTAAAACTTTCAGACACAAAAATGACACCATATCGTCGCAGTACCATGTCAAAATTTTCAAAGCTCATGGTGACACATATCAACTAAAACGCGTCATTACAGTGTTTTTAACATTAATAACATATACGTATTTACTATACACGGCGATAATAAATACAGATTACAATTTTTTATAAAATCAAATGTTTTGAAAATCATCGAATAAGTATTATGTTATGTATATAAAGATTAGGAGATGAAGTGAATGAATATTATGTTAACAGGTGCTACAGGTCATTTAGGCACACATATTACAAATCAAGCCATTGCAAATCACATAGATCATTTTCACATTGGTGTTAGAAATGTTGAGAAAGTTCCAGAAGATTGGCGTGGAAAAGTTTCTGTTCGACAATTAGATTATTTTAATCAAGAAAGCATGGTAGAAGCATTTAAAGGAATGGATACCGTTGTGTTTATTCCAAGTATTATCCATCCATCATTCAAACGTATTCCTGAAGTGGAAAATTTAGTATATGCGGCAAAGCAAAGTGGCGTTGCTCATATCATTTTCATAGGTTATTACGCAGATCAGCATAATAATCCATTCCATATGAGTCCTTATTTTGGTTATGCAGCACGTCTATTGGCAACAAGTGGCATTGACTATACGTATGTAAGAATGGCAATGTACATGGATCCACTTAAACCATATTTACCAGAATTGATGAATATGCACAAACTGATTTATCCAGCTGGTGATGGTCGTATTAATTATATTACTAGAAATGATATTGCTAGAAGTGTCATTGCTATTATTAAAAATCCAGATACTTGGGGCAAACGTTATTTATTATCAGGCTACAGTTATGATATGAAGGAACTTGCTGCTATTTTATCTGAGGCATCAGGCACAGAAATTAAATATGAACCCGTTTCATTAGAGACATTTGCAGAAATGTACGATGAACCTAAAGGCTTTGGTGCATTATTGGCATCAATGTACGACGCAGGAGCAAGAGGGCTATTAGACCAAGAATCCAATGATTTCCAACAATTAGTCAATGATCAACCACAGACACTGCAATCATTTTTACAAGAAAATATTTAATACTAAAGGAGCGTTACAGTGAATATCATCTCGACAATTTTAGTCATATTTGTAGCAATAGAATTTTTCTATATTATGTACCTTGAAACGATTGCTACAACTTCAAGAAAAACAAGTGAAACATTTAGTATTAGCGTTAGCAAATTGAAAGACAAAAATATTAACGTACTTTTGAAGAATCAAGGCGTATATAACGGTTTAATCGGAGTTTTGCTAATATACGGTTTGTTTATCAGCAGTAATCCAAAAGAAATATGCGCAGCTATTTTAGTGTATATCATTGGCGTTGCTATTTATGGTGGCCTTTCAAGCAATATTAGTATCTTTTTCAAACAAGGCACATTGCCAGTATTGGCACTCATATCAATGCTTTGGTAAGTATTGGTGTTTAGGGGGTTGGAGATGTAGTCCGGGGTTGAGGATTTGAGCGATTTGGGTGATTAAGGTGTGGACTTTAGACTCAGAGTATTTCATCCTAATTATTTCAAGTAGAGGTGACAGTTGCGTTGCCTCTCTTTCTATATAGAAAAATTATTTAATGAAGAAAACCCATATCTGTTTTAATTTTTAGCTGATAAATACTGATAGCTATAAACGTCCGTAAAGTAGAAGGTGCGTTTTAAAAAAATTATTATTTAAATAGTTGATTTAAATAAAATTTAAATTTTTCATCACAAGTACGCCTACCATCAATGTGTAATGACAAGTTGTTTCTAATATCTGCCCCTAAAGAATCTAATACAA
This sequence comes from Staphylococcus sp. GDB20D11A, assembly GCF_016893255.1. NCBI lineage: Bacteria > Bacillati > Bacillota > Bacilli > Caryophanales > Staphylococcaceae > Staphylococcus > Staphylococcus sp. GDB20D11A. The sequence continues at coordinate 184,791 of NZ_JAFEPJ010000001.1, read as the reverse complement.
AATCAATTCCTTCTGTTCTTGCTAGTTTAGCAGCAGGTACAAAATCGCTATCACCAGCTATTAATATAATTTTATCTACTTGGTGTTTAAATGATAATGAAGCTATGTCTAAACCTATTTTCATATCAACACCTTTTTGTTGTAATGAGAGGGAAAAATCTTTTTCTTTCAAATCATTTAAATCGATACTTCCATTTAATAATTTTTTTGTAATAGAGTATTTTAAGTTGTATTCAACTGAATACTCACTCAACTCTCCTAACCTCAATGCTACCTTTCTTTTTTTGCTCATTTCTTTGAAAAAGTCTTCTGTCCACTTTTTCGTATCAGTATTGGAAAAATTTACATTCTTTTTTAATAAGGGGTGATAAACTATCTTATCAATAGGAGGACAATCATAGTAAAATATTCTGTATAATTTATTATATATTTCTTCTTTGAAATGTGTCTCTTTTAAGTGTCTATTGCAATAACTATATAACTCGTCAGCTCTTTCTTTCGCTGTAACTTTTCCGTAGACTTTTGCGCTTATCTTTCTATAGTATCCACCATCTACTAAAATGGCTACTTTTTCCATTACATCACTCCTTTATATCAAAAAATCCATGATTTCGAAATTCCCGTATGGTGGGGTTCCTACTCTCATAGATCTGTTAACAAAATTATCTGTACCTATATATTATCACAACTTGAATATACTTTCAACTATTTTAGAAATATTTTATAAAGTATCTCACAACTTAAATGTTTGGTTTATTACGTATATTCTCAATACTTACTTTTCATGTACTATCGTTTCAATCATTTTTTGGTCAAAAAACGTATTTTCATCATAAACGTTTATACCTTCATTAATGAGTGAAGCAGTCACTACACCTACACCCTTTTTCTTATTTCCTGTAAAGTTTCCATCATATATCTCTTGAGATCCACAAGATGGACTATTTGCTTTTAAAATAACTGTATCACATTGATATTTTTTCAAAATTTTTAGCGTAACTATCGCTCCATGTTTATAATCGTCAGTTACGTCTTTGTTAGAAATAGTAACAACCTTTGCAGCGTTATTCCACACATCAAAACCATCTCCACCAATAATTTCTGCAGGTTCTCTAGGAATTAACAATCCACCAAGCAATTCTGGACATGCGTGAATAGCTTTTCCGCTGTCTATTAATTTTTTCAATCTAACATCCAATTGATTGCCACCATCGTATCTTACATTTTCGCCTATCAAACACGAACTAATTAAAATCATCCCAACCACCTATAAATCATTTTGCTTTAATTTATTTGTCGTATTGCTAATGCCCCTTATGCTTCTCTTTTGCTTTAACCTTTTTAATTTCTCTTTTTCTTTTTTGAAATGCATCACGTTTTTCTTTATAGTGCTTCCGCTTTTGCTTTTTCTTTAATTCTAATTCTTCCTTAATAGCTATTTGTGCTTGGGTAGAGTATTTAGGTTTCTTTTGCTCCTTAGCAATTTGTCTTTGTAGCTTTTTCGGATTTACTTTTCTAGATTTATTTTTTGTATAAACAATAGTTTGCACATCATCAATCATTTCCACTAATTGATGATGAATAAAATCCAATACCTCTATATCATCAGGTTCATTCCCAAATGTGTATTGGATAAATTTAGATTTATTTTCCATTCTATATTCTACTAATGCTACAAAAAATTGCCCATTGTAAAAAATAGATAGCTCCATGCTATCCCTCCTCTAGTTTAATTAGAAATGACGGATGACCCGAGGAGGAAGGTTACTGACAGTTTTAAAACTGCATTGGGACTACCAACCCAATTGTGTTTTTACACTTCTATATACAGAATATATGCCACAACGTTCCATGTAAACTGTATTTTTAAAATATGCATTACAGAACTTAAATGATAATAATGCTAACAATTTATTCAAATGGAAATAAGTACAAGATATTAGTGTTTATTAGCATTGCATAATGCTTTCAAACAAACTATTTGGTAACAATAAGAAACTATTTACACAACCTATTTTGTATAGTAAAATTATTTTATAATATTAAAAACAAAATGCATAAGGAGTGATTGTCATGGTACCAGAAGAAAAAGGTTCTATAACTTTGTCAAAAGAAGCAGCTATCATTTTTGCAACTGCAAAATTCAAACCATTTCATAATAGAATTAAAAATAACCCACAAAAAACAAATCCATTTCTTAAATTACATGAAAACAAAAAATCTTAATCATTTTATTTATAGCATTTCTGATCTCAGAAATTTAATAAAGGACAACGCCCTCTTTCATAACTATATAAGTCAAGAAACCAAGAAATTCCAATCATCTTTAAACCCTTCAATAGCACATTTCCTAAAACATAAACCAATAACAATGAACGATCAAAATTCCATACGTACTTATGATGTGTCAGTGAATCGTCTACACTTAATTGAACAAATTCTATGAGAATAGATATTGTTAAATTAAGAAAGTAGTCAATTTTATTATGACAAAAGAAAGAAGAACATTTAGTTCAGAGTTTAAGTTACAAGTGGTTAGATTATATGAAAATGGTAAGCTTAAGAATGAAATTATACGGAGTATGATTTAAAACCCTCAATTTTCTCAAATTCGATAAAACAACACCAAAATACTGGATCCTTCAATCATCAAGATAATTTAAAAAGTGGTGAAAAAGAGTTAATAAAATTACGCAAAGAAATTCAACATTTAAAAATGGAAAATGATGTTTTAAAGCAAATTTTAGAGTTGATTTAGAAACTGAACTTTTTAAAGATACATTACTTGAAGATTCTAATTTATCTGATTATATAAAGAACCAACTTCCAACGATATGGAGAGACTAAGAAATAGTTTAAATTTATTTAATTTCAATAAAAACTCATAATAATATTTAAGTAAGTTAGATTGCTTTTAGTATTAGGAATTCACTTATAATTAGATGTTCAATATAGGTTTTTTCACACATACATGAACTATAAAAAGCGAATAAATAGGAGGTCATTGCGAAATTTGCTAAATACAAAATTGATGAGTTCCACTTAATAAAAATTGTTGGTTTTATAGTAACATCTATTTTCGTATTATTCATGTTAATTTCAGTGCTAATAATGCTGATATCAAAGAAGAATAAATTGATTAGGAGAACACTATTTAATGTCTAAAAATATCAATCAAGCAAATAGTAAATTAAATACGTCAAACAAAAAACTAAAACAAGCTTATTCAAAATCCGATAGTAAAAACTTGAAAGTTATATACATGCCTCATTGGCTAGAGTTTTATTCAATTGCTATACATAGCGATGTTACAAGCAATAAAAAAAGATATTATAAATCATATAGTAGAGGAACAGTGGTATATGTAAAACTAGGGAGTAATATTGGAAGTGAGTTTTCTGGTAATCATTTTTGTGTAATATTAGATAACAAAGACAATAAAGGAAAAGAAACAGTTACAATAGTTCCACTTTCTTCCAAAGGTAATAAAAATTATTTGAAGTTAAACGAATCGGTGCTAAATCTAACAGCAACAGATTTAAAAAAACAGATTATCGATATCAGTATTAAAGTACAAGCATTAGCCCAAAAATATAGAGATATTGACATTAAACTTAGCACAGAAGATAAAAAGCTTTTGTCTAACTTAAATCAAAAAGCTAATGAACTGTATAGAGTGATAGGTGTTTATTCCAAGCACAAAGGGAAAGATACATACGTTAATATATCAGCAATTACAACAATAAGCAAAAGACGTATAAGCAAAATAAATGATTCTGATCCTACTGGAACGATAATAATTTCAGAAGATGACATGAATGAAATCGAAAAGCAATTAAAGATAAAGTTCTTTTCTAATTGAATTGTAATATTACATCTGATATAATTGATTTACAAATTCCCGGTAACCATTCCGGCTTCATTCTCTTGAAGAATGACATATTCTCAGCGTTTTAGCTGAAGGTCAGATGATACGTCATCTGGCCTCTTTTTTTATATAAATGCCCTTTAAGTGAAATATACAACAATCTGCAACCAATATAGACATCACAAAACACACAATAAATTACACAATGTGTTATAAGCCACATGTCACTATTATCGTAGCTAGCTGAGTCACTCAAAACGAATACGGAACGCGTTGGTTATTCCAATCATAATATTACTCTTCAAATACACAGCCCTGTATCCGAGTAAATAGATAGAGATTTGAACAAATGAAAACAATCAACTAATGGAAAGGATAAAATATTATGCACAACAAAAAACTGAAAGATTTTATAGGTAGCGATAAACGGATGGCTTTAGTAAAGGGTTATATTAACGAGTATAAATTAACAACTGTTTTAAGAGCTTTAAATAATTCCGATTACACAAAAGGGACGATACACACTCGTTCAATAGGCAACCTAAAACAAATAGTAGATAATCGAATTATTCCTAAAAATATAACTCAAAACACAATCTTCAAATTGAGTAATTTAACCTTAGAGGTTAACCTCTATGAAAGAAACACAATTTATCACGGAGACTTTGCTATTTACTATCCTGTAGAATCTGCTCTAATAATAGAAACAGATACTCCTAGGCTAATTAATCATATAAATAACAACCCAGTCCAAAAAATATTTATAATAACAACAAATGACTGGAGCTTTAATACACTTGAATTAGAAAAAATAGTAGACGAAACTATAATTTATGATTTAAAACAAGAAGATCCTAAACAATATGAAATTTTATATAAAAATAAACACGGAAAATTGCCTTATTGATGAATTAAAACGCAAACTTAGAACACCTTACCCCTTTTCCGTCCTTATTGTAATTTTCCAACTACTCAAATTAAAAACCACCCGTGTAAACAGGTGGTTTTATTATATATAATTATTCCCACTCAATTGTGCTTGGTGGTTTTGATGTAATGTCATAAACTACGCGGTTAACGTGGTCTACTTCGTTTACGATACGACTTGAAATCTTTTGTAAGACTTCCCAATCGATGCGTGCAAAGTCACTTGTCATGCCGTCGATAGATGTTACTGCACGAATACCTACTGTGTGATCATACGTACGGTAGTCTCCCATAACACCTACTGATTGAATGTTTGGTAACACTGTGAAGTATTGCCAAATTTCTCTTTCAAGACCTTCTTCTCTAATCACTTGGCGTAAAATCGCGTCTGATTCTCTAACGATTTCTAGTTTATCTTCAGTAATTTCTCCAAGTACACGAATACCAAGACCAGGTCCTGGGAATGGTTGTCTCCACACTAAATGTTCTGGAATACCTAGTTCAATACCTAATTTACGTACTTCATCTTTAAACAATGTATTGATTGGTTCGATTAATTCGAATTCCATGTCTTCTGGTAATCCACCAACATTGTGGTGTGATTTGATTGTTTGTGCTGTCTTAGTACCTGATTCGATGACGTCTGTATATAGTGTTCCTTGCGCAAGGAAGTCTACACCTTTGAGTTTTGATGCTTCATCATCAAACACATATACAAATTCATTACCAATGATTTTACGTTTTTGTTCAGGATCTGAAACACCTTTTAATTTATTCATAAAGCGATCTTTCGCATTAACACGAATAATATTCATGTTGAAACCTTCACCGAATTGCTCCATAACCATGTCGCCTTCACCTTTACGAAGTAAGCCATGGTCTACAAAGATACATGTTAGTTGATCACCAATTGCTTTATGCAATAGTACAGCTACAACAGATGAATCTACGCCGCCACTCATTGCACATAATACACGACGGTCTCCTACGCGTTGACGAATCTTTTCAATTTCGATTTCGATAAAGTTTTCCATTGTCCATTGACCTTTACAATCACAAACACGACGGACAAAATTATTTAATAAATCATTACCATATTCTGTATGACGTACTTCTGGATGGAATTGAACACCATAAATGCGACGTTTCTTATCTTCGATTGCTGCATAGTCTGTGCTTGGGCTATCAGCGATAACTTCAAAGCCTTCTGGAATTTCAATAACTTTATCAGAATGACTCATCCAAACTGTTTGTTCTGCTGGTAAGCCAGCGAATAACTCATCTGACTTCGCATTAATGATTGCTTTACCGTATTCACGTTCATTGGCACGTTCAACTTTACCACCTAATAATTTAGTAGTTAATTGCATGCCGTAACAAATACCAAGTACTGGAATTCCTAAATTATATATTTCCGGATCAATTGTAAATGAACCTTCTTCATAAACTGAATTTGGACCACCTGATAAGATGATACCTTTTGGATTCATTTTCTTAATTTCTTCAATTGAAATTTCATGATCGTGTAATTCACTATAAACGCCCATTTCACGAATTCGGCGTGTAATTAATTGGTTGTATTGGCTACCAAAGTCTAAGACAAGGATTAACTCTTGTTCTTTTGCCATTTCCATATTTGTCGTTCTCCTTTATCTTAATTAGAATGAGTAGTTCGGTGATTCTTTCGTAATTTGAATATTATGTGGATGGCTTTCTGCTAAACCAGCAGGGCCCATACGTGTAAATTGTGCTTCTTCGCGTAATTCTCTTAAATCGTGTGAACCAGTATAACCCATACCAGCACGCACACCGCCCATTAATTGGTAAATTGTATCTTGTAACGCACCTTTATATGCCGTACGTCCTTCGATACCTTCAGGAACAAATTTCTTAGGCGCTTTGTCCTCTTGGAAGTAACGGTCATTTGAACCTTTTTCCATCGCACCTAAAGAACCCATACCGCGGTATACTTTATATTGTCTACCTTGGAAAATTTCTGTTGCGCCTGGACTTTCTTCAGTACCTGCTAATAAGCTGCCTAACATAACCGCATGTCCACCAGCAGCTAATGCTTTAATGATATCTCCTGAGAATTTAATACCGCCATCAGCAATGATAGCTTTACCATGTTTGCGTGCTTCAGTTGCACAATCATAAATTGCTGTAATTTGTGGTACACCAACACCTGCTACAACACGTGTCGTACAAATTGAACCTGGGCCAATACCAACTTTAACAATATCTGCACCCGCTTCAAATAAATCCTTTGTTGCTTCTGCAGTTGCTACGTTACCTGCTACTAATGTGATTTCTGGGTAAGTCTTCTTAATATGTTTCACTTGATCGATAACGCCTTTAGAGTGACCATGTGCTGTATCGATAACTAAGACATCCACACCTGCTTCGACTAATTTTTGAGCACGAATATCAGTGTCTTTTGAAATACCGATTGCTGCGGCTACAAGTAGACGACCATGTTCATCTTTTGCTGCATTAGGGAATTCGATAACTTTTTCAATATCTTTAATAGTAATAAGACCTTCTAGACGTCCGTCTTTAACTAATGGTAACTTTTCAATCTTATGTTTTTGGAGAATTTTTTCTGCTTCTTCAAGTGTTGTATTCACTGGAGCTGTAATTAAATTTTCTTGCGTCATTACATCTACAATTTTAATTGAGAAGTCTTCAATAAAACGTAAGTCGCGGTTTGTTAAAATACCTACTAAGTTGCGATCTTCTTTATTATCAACAATTGGTACACCTGAAATACGGTATTTACCCATTAATGCTTCCGCTTCATAAACACTTTCTTCTGGTGTTAAGAAAAATGGGTTTGAAATGACACCATTTTCTGAGCGTTTTACTTTTTGAACTTCGTCCGCTTGTTCTTCAACGCCCATATTTTTATGAATAACACCTAAACCACCTTGACGAGCCATAGCAATCGCCATTTTAGATTCAGTTACAGTATCCATACCAGCAGAAATAACTGGAATATTTAATTTAACTTTGTCTGATAATTGTACGCTTAAATCAACGTCTTTCGGTAAAATATCAGATTGTGCTGGAATTAATAACACATCATCAAACGTTAATGATTCTTTTGCAAATTTACTTTCCCACATTAAAAACAGCCTCCATTTTTCAAATTAATTAGTTATATTATTTCACATTTTCTTCCGTTTGTTTATACTTTATTCCATTAAAAAAGAAATTAAGAATAATTGCAGAGATTGCGCCTAAAACAATTCCGTTTTGAGTCAACCATGCAAATTGTTCACCTAAACCTTTAAATGCTTGTGGTACAGCGCTTATACCAGTACCTAATCCTACTGATACAGCGATAATTAATAAATTATTTTGATTTTTAAAATCGATATGTCCTAATATACTAACACCATATGCCATTACCATGCCAAACATAGCTATCATCGCACCGCCTAACACAGGTAGCGGTATGATATTTGCTAATGCGCCAAGCTTAGGTATACAACCACATATAAGTAATAACACGACCATGCCGTATATAACATTGTTTTTCTTAGCGCCGGATAAAGAAACAAGTCCTACATTTTGCGAATAGGCTGTATACGGAAATGAATTGAATATAGAACCTAACACTATCGCTAGACCTTCCGCAGTATAACCTTTACGAAAATCTTTTCTTTCTAACTTCTTACCGGTAATTTCACTTAACGCATGATAGACACCTGTCGACTCAATTAAACTAACGATAGTTACAATAAAGAACACTAACGTCGATGTCACATCAAAGCTAAATCCTGAGAATCTAAACGGCACTGGGATGCCTAACCAACCGGCATGATTGACTTGATTAATATCGACCATCCCAAGTAAGCCAGCACCTATCGTTCCTAAAACGAGTCCAATTAATATGGCAATACTCTTAATAAATCCAGTTGTGAATCTTTGTAAAACAAGAATAATGATTAATGTCATTAAACCTAACAAAATGTTCTTAACATCTCCATAGTCCTTTGCACCTTGACCTCCAGCTAAGTAATTCATTGCTACTGGCATTAAATTGATACCAATGATAGTAACAACACTACCCGTTACTACTGGTGGGAAGAATTTTACAAGATGGGAAAAGAATGGCGCGATGATAATAACTAATATCCCTGATAAAAATAGCGAACCGTAAAGTACATCTATTCCTTTCGTTTGACCAATTAAAATCATGGGCGCAACAGCCGTGAATGTACATCCAAGAACGATCGGTAATCCTGTTCCCGTTACTTTATTGGCTTGTAAAAATGTGGCAACCCCACACATAAATATATCTACTGTAACTAAGTAAGCGATTTGTTCAGGTGTAAACTTCAAACTTGTACCAACAATGATTGGAACTAAGATGGCACCTGCGTACATAGCTAAAAGATGTTGAACACTTAGGATTAAATTTTTCATTATTCTTCTCCCACCAATGTCACTTTATTTCCTTCTAGTGAAGCAACCTTGCAGAGAGAAGAAACTGTTAAACCTGCTTCTTCTAAACGTTGATGTCCATTTTGAAAACTCTTTTCAACAACAATACCAATACCAGCTGTCTTAGCATTCGCTTGCTGTGCGATATCGTATAACCCTAATGAAGCATCACCATTTGCTAAAAAGTCATCGATGATAAGTACAGTATCTTCTTCTGATAAAAATTCTTTTGAAACAATGACCGTACTTGTTTTATTTTTAGTAAATGAATGAATAGATGTTTCATAATAACCATCCGTCAAAGTGCTAGGTTTTGCTTTTTTCGCAAATAAACATGGCACATCAAAATGCAGTGCAGCCATGATTGCTGGTGCGATACCGGAAGCTTCAATGGTTAAGATTTTAGTAATCCCTTTATCTTTAAATTGCTCGTAAAAAGTGCGACCAACTTCATTCATTAACTTTGCATCAATTTGATGATTTAAAAATCCATCGACTTTTAAAATCTTCTCATCAATGACAACGCCGTCTTCCTTTACTTTTTGTCCTAGTAACTCCACTCTTAAAACCTCCTCAGATTTGTGTGAAACATTTTGCTCTTAAATTGGTGCTAGATACAAAAAAATCCCCAAACTAAATAATAGTTTCAGGGTTTATGAGTGAACGAACATGCATCACGTATTGGTCATGCAATCAATGTAAAAGAAGTTTCATCAAATAAACTGTGACCATCATATAAAATGATATAAATCACCCATCATGGTTACAATTTAATGGCTGAAGCTACTCCTAGTATTGTGTTGTTACTCATAGTCATGTCGTTCAAGGCAACATGGTAGAAACTTCTAAAGCCATATTCTTTAGATTATATGAGTTTATGTAAATTATTTAACGATAATAGCAAATTTTCGGCATTTTTTCAATAACTGCTTAGGTAATCTTTTAATAGTTTTATAAATGTACAGAGACGTTTAATGCGAATGAAGACTTATAACTTAATAATGTAAGGGTTTTACTTTATAATAAGAAGGGTAAAAGATTAAATAAACAAATTTTTAAAGGGGCGACAACTATGGCAGATATTACTGTAGTAAATGACACTGGCGAATTATACAACGTAATCAATCAAAAGAAATCTGAAGGTTATTTAGAATCAGAGCTAACAATTATTAGTAAAAGTAAATTACACCTAAATGACTTACACGACTCTGAAATCTCACTTATCTCAACAAGTGGAACATTTAGTGATAGAATGACTAAACTGTTAACTGGGGAAGACGGTGAGCACGCCGTTTTATCACGATACAATTTAACGCCTGATGAATTAGAAAAATATAAACAACTTATTTTAGACGATAACATGTTAGTTGTTGGCGTTCGCGATCGTTCATCTCACCAAGAAGTACTGGAAAATAATTCAGCTTATGAAGAAGTTGATATTACACATTTTGCCGAAGCATCTAAAGGTCCCAAAGCTTAGTTATCACACTGAATTCAAAATGAGATTACTGTACTGTCTAATTTAAGATAGTACAGTTTTTTATACCATTTAAAAGTTTATGAACAGTCTTTTACAGCAGGCGATTATGCTATAATATTATTTAAATTGGGGAGGTGTTCTTATGGAATTTAAAACCATTCAATCTGTCAAAGATCCACATTACAACGAAGCACTTAAACTTTACGATACTAAGTTAAATTTATCTTTAACTGAAGATAAACGTATCATCAAACGCTCATTAGAAAACAACAAAACTGAAAACGATTATGTCTTTATAGTAGGCTTAGAAAACGATGTTGTTGTCAGTCTAGCAACTGCACATTATGAAGCCACAACCAATTCAGCATTTTTAATTTATTTATTCGCAAAAGACCTACCCAACCATGATGAGTTAATGACACAAACATTACATCAAATTGAACATGAACTAAACTTATTATCAAACCTTGTTCATTCTAGAAGTATTAACTTTTTAATGATGGAAGTCCCTAAAGAACCTGCAGATTTAACACAAAATAATGGGCTCATTATTGAACACCGTAGACAGTTTTTATACGAACATCAATTTGAAAGACAAACTGAAATTGATTACATTCATCCAACTAATGATGGTCACACTAAAAAAGTCGACCTATTTTTAAAGAAGAATATTAAACTGACAAAGGATATCTACGGTACAAGTGTTAAATCTAATTATATTTTGAAGTATGTATTTGCCAATGGTATCGCACGTGAAATTATTTATGCTTTATTAGAAGAAATGGATTTACGTAAACCATTTTAAACAAACTTGAAATCACTAACAATAACGTTTAAACTATGTATGAAGCAAGACTGACGTTTCACTGCCCGTAGACAAACGTCAGTATACATAAAGTATATGCAGAAAGGACTTTAAAGTATGTTAACTAAAGAATTTGCACAACGCGTAGAACTAAGTGAGAAGCAAGTCCGTAAAATTGTTCAACATTTAGAAGAACGTGGTTACCAACTAAGCAAGACTGAATATCGTGGTCGTGAAGCAACTGATTTCAAAGAAGAAGATATCGAGCTTTTCAAAGACATTGCCGACAAAGTAAAACAAACAAATAGTTATGATCTAGCGTTTGATGAATTAGAAAAAGAAAAAGACTTCCTGCAAGTCATTGTCAAAAACGATGACAAAAACTTACCTACTAATCAAAATGTCGCTCAACTAGTAGAAGATTTACGTCTAGAAATCCAGAAAATGCGCGAAGAACGTCACCTACTTGGTCAAATGATGAATCAAGTACATCAGCAACAACAAGAATTAAAAGAACTTCAAAATCAACTTACAACTAAAATCGATTCAAATAGCGAATCCTTAAAAGCCATCCAAACATCACAAGAGGCTATCCAAGAAGCACAAGCATCTCAAGCAAAAGTATTAGCTGAATCAACAAATAAAGTTGAAAGTTATGCTGTTACTGAAGATAAAGCTGACAGCAAAGATTCAAAAGTTGCTGGAGTGAATACATCAACAGACGCCAAGACGGATACTAAAGCAGAAAATGCAGGCGATGGCACCGCTACTAAAGTAGATAAAGAGGATCAAATTTCTGCAACTGAAGCAATAGAAAAAGCCAGCGTTGAGCAGTCTAAAAATGACAAAGCAGCTGAGACTTCAAATAAAGAAGCTACAGTAGATGCAGAAGCGCAACATGATGCTGAACAACAAGTAGCAGAAGCCCATGCAGAAGCTTCTAAACAAGCTACTTCGAACGATTCATTGGAAGCGAAAGCAGAAAATGACAGCAAAGCTTCACAGGCTGAAATGGCAGAACCTAAACCTCAAGAAGAGAAAAAAGGTTTCTTCGCACGTTTATTCAACCTGTAAACTTGTGATTTGAACACAAGTTTAAGACTCAGTAATATATAGCTATGATTTAAATCTGATCTTTTATAAACCTATAGAACTGTAATTTATTTTCAAATTTAATACTCAATTCATAAAACCTGAAACAAGCTGATATACTCCTTTCAATATCTACTTTGAAGAGAGCATATCAAACTAATTTGTTTCAGGTTTTTTAATTATTCATTATGATTAATATTGAATTTTGAATAAATTTTTGTAGTATGTTACTTTTAAAAGGGATGGCTTCTGTGTACTCCTAAATAGATTCATCTTAATAAGCCCATTCAATTTAAATGTTTGGCTTTGTTAGTAACTGAAGAATCGCACAAGTGCACACTCATATTCACATTTACTACAAACGCCTTTTTGCTCAAACAAAAATATTTGTTTACGGTAGCTTTTGAACTACCACCTGCACACACGAACCCTCAAAAGATGCTAATTTTGATTCGACAGAATTTTTTACAACGTGTTTGTTCGAAGCGTCTTTTCCAGGTTGATCATTTATTATCTTTTCATTCAATAAATATGAGGTTAGCAATTTTTATCAAACCGCCATAGCCACATCTCGATTCAAGGATACATTTGTTTTCTCAAATCTTATCTCTCATGACAGTGCACGATATATATCTTTTCCAAATATTCATCACTTTTTTCCCGTTAAAATCATTTCTAGTATTAACACTGTAATGACAACTTATTTAATTTATTGCATTTAATACCTTGCTTCATTTTCAAATATTAACTTTAATCGACTAGCTCACAACGCTATTAACCCTTTTCACCTTTCTCTACTGAATTCAAAACGATTTGTTTACAAATTCCCTTATGCCAACGGTCGAATTTCATCATGTTTACATTTAATTGCAAATGCCCTCTTGAAATATTTTAAAATTAATATTATTCTTAGCATACTAGTCGGAATTATATTCAAAAATTTGAGGAGTGACGTTCATGAATGCTTTTCTTACACTGATTAATATTATTGTATTGATGATTTTCATCGTAATATTGCACATGATGGCTCGTAAACATATATCTTTTGCGAAACGTGTGTTTACAGCTTTAGGTATCGGCATTGTATTTGGCGTGTTACTACATCTTGCCTATGGCACACATTCTAATATTATTACATCAACAAGTGACTGGTTCAACATTGTCGGACAAGGTTACGTTGCTCTGTTGCAAATGATTGTGATGCCTTTAATTTTCATTTCTATTGTCGCTGCATTCACTAAAATTCAAATCGGAGAAAAGTTTGCTAAAATTGGTAGTCTCATTTTTATCTTTTTAATCGGCACTGTCACGATTGCTGCGATTGTAGGAGTTGTGTATGCCTTGGTGTTTGGTTTAGACGCATCAACAATTAATCTTGGCAACGCTGAACAAGCACGTGGAAGCGAAATTGCTAAACAAGCAAAGGATTTAACAGCACATACGTTACCACAACAAATTTTGGAATTATTGCCTAAAAATCCATTCTTAGATTTCACTGGACAACGTGCAACTTCCACTATTGCTGTCGTGATATTTGCTTCGTTTATAGGATTTGCTTATTTACGCGTAGCACGCAAACAACCTGATCATGGTGAATTGCTTAAGCGTGCGATTGACGCTATCTATTCACTAGTAATGGCGATTGTGACGTTCGTCTTACGTTTAACGCCATACGGTGTATTAGCAATTATGGCCAACACGTTATCGACAAGTGACTTTGGCGCCATTTGGACTTTAGGAAAATTCTTAATCGCATCGTACGCTGCATTAATTACGATGTATATCATTCACTTAATTATTTTAAGCCTGTTAGGCATTAGCCCTATTCGCTATATTAAAAAGACTTTGGAAGTATTAATCTTTGCATTCACATCACGCTCAAGCGCAGGTGCTTTACCACTGAATGTACAAACACAAACAAGACGTCTAGGCGTGCCAGAGGGTATTGCCAATTTCGCTGCGACATTTGGATTGTCGATTGGACAAAATGGTTGTGCAGGCATTTATCCTGCCATGCTTGCAATTATGGTCGCACCCGTCGCTAATGTAGAAATTGATTTACAATTTATTGTAACGTTAATCGCTGTCGTGATTATTAGTTCATTCGGCGTTGCTGGCGTCGGTGGCGGGGCTACATTTGCATCCATATTGGTGTTGTCAACGTTAAACTTGCCAGTCGCTTTAGCCGGCGTGCTCATCTCCGTTGAACCCTTGATTGACATGGGTAGAACAGCATTAAACGTGAACGATTCAATGCTAGCTGGTACAGGTACCGCCAAGTTAACTAAACATTGGGACAAAGATACTTTCGAATCAAATGATAATGCTGCATTAACTTCACACTAATTCATTGCAAGAAATACCCGCCCCCTCTAGCTATACTTATCATTTTAAGCTAGAGGGGGCGGGTTATTTTGGTGTCTTGCTATCGCTGTATTAAGCCTGATTTTTGCAATTGTTCTAACATATCTAATCTTGCTTTGTTTCCTAGGAACATCTCAATTTGCTGCGACCATGTTTCTTTGCGATTCCCGTTTGTACGTTGATCATAGTACTCACTGATTGTCTGATCGTAATCTGCCATTTGTGCATACTGTGTTTCCTTATCAGCATGATACTTATTATGATGGAAGACATGGTCAAATGGTAATCGTGGCTTGGCTGCACCATTTTCGTCATCTGCGGGTTCCCCTACTGCCATACCAAATACCGGGAAGACATAGTCAGGTAAGTCTAAAATTTCTCGAACTCGTTCAACATCATTTCTTAATGATCCTAAAAAGACAATGCCATACCCCATATCTTCAGCAGTTACCGCAATATTTTCGGCAACTAATGCTGCATCGATTGCACCTACTAGCAAACCTTCCGTTGAACCATATGCATTTTCCATATCAGTTTCAGCATGTTGATCAACTAAATGATGATGATAATAATCAATAACAAAGACGAATAAATAGCCATTTTCTACAACATAAGGTTGACCAGAAACTTCTCGTAAATTTTCTTTAATCTTCTCATCGTCGATACCAATAATTGAGTATGCTTGTAGGAAACTTGACGTCGAAGCGCTTTGTCCAGCTTCTACCAATTTCTTAACAACGTCTTCACTTAAAGGTTTATTCTTAAATTTTCTAACAGAATGATGCTTTTTCACAAGATTATATACATGATCTGACACGTTATCCACTCCTCGATACTTTACAGTTAATTAAAAATCTTCATATTGCAATTGTACACGTCCAAACTTTTTTATAGCAATTATTTGCTTATAAGTTAATAATCGAACTTTCGAAAATATTGTCTCGTACTTAAAAAATCCAGTTTCTCACGCATTACCTTCATCCATCTCGAACAAATATTCTCACACCATTATCAATAAGGTTGACTTAGTTGAGAATACAAATCTTCTTTTTTTACATTTTTTACATTAAAATCAAGATATTAAATATAGACACAACCTTTTAAATCATCGACTACAAAATCCATTATCAAAGCACTTTATATTATCTTTCTTTATTTTAAAAGTAATCATTCACTTTACAAAGTTATCCAGTTGACTATTCTGGATCAAAATGTAATAATGCTAACTAAGAGATTAGAATTATTATAATTAAGCACAATCAATTGATAGTTCTAATTCATACTTAAATTCTTAGGAGGAAGATATTTATGTCATTAATTAACAAAGAAATCTTACCATTTACAGCGCAAGCTTTCGATCCAAAAAAAGATCAATTTAAAGAAGTTACACAAGAAGATTTAAAAGGTTCTTGGAGCGTAGTATGCTTCTATCCTGCTGACTTCTCATTCGTTTGTCCAACTGAATTAGAAGACTTACAAAACCAATATGAAGAATTACAAAAATTAGGCGTAAATGTATTCTCAGTATCAACTGATACTCACTTCGTACACAAAGCATGGCATGACCATTCAGATGCAATTAGTAAAATCACTTACACTATGATTGGTGACCCATCACAAACAATCACTCGTAATTTTGATGTATTAGATGAAGCTACTGGTTTAGCTCAACGTGGTACATTCATTATCGACCCAGACGGTGTTGTACAAGCATCTGAAATTAACGCTGACGGAATTGGCCGTGACGCTAGTACATTAGCTCACAAAATCAAAGCAGCTCAATATGTTCGTAAAAACCCTGGCGAAGTATGCCCAGCTAAATGGGAAGAAGGCGCTAAAACATTGCAACCTGGTTTAGATTTAGTAGGTAAAATCTAAGGAGGCATTACAACCATGCTTAATGCTGATTTAAAACAACAACTTAAACAACTATTAGAACTAATGGAGGGCAACGTTGAATTCGTTGCCAGCCTTGGTTCAGATGATAAATCTAAGGAACTCAAAGAATTATTAACAGAAATTTCTGATATGTCACCTAGACTTTCACTTTCTGAAAAGTCTTTAAAACGTACACCAAGTTTCTCAGTCAATCGTCCTGGCGAAGAAACAGGTGTAACATTTGCAGGTATTCCATTAGGTCACGAGTTTAACTCACTTGTTTTAGCAATTTTACAGGTTAGTGGTCGTGCACCTAAAGAAAAACAGTCAATCATTGACCAAATTAAAAACTTAGAAGGTTCATTCCATTTTGAAACATTCATTAGTTTAACGTGTCAAAAATGTCCTGATGTCGTTCAAGCACTTAACTTAATGAGTGTGATCAACCCTAACATCACGCATTCTATGATTGATGGTGCAGTGTTCCGTGAAGAATCTGAAAACATCATGGCAGTCCCTGCTGTCTTTTTAAATGGCGAAGAATTTGGCAATGGTCGTATGACAATCCAAGATATTCTTTCGAAACTAGGCAGTACGGCAGATGCATCTGAGTTTGAAAATAAAGAACCTTATGATGTCTTAATCGTTGGTGGTGGTCCTGCTAGTGGTAGTGCAGCGATTTACACAGCACGTAAAGGTTTACGTACTGGTATAGTTGCTGATCGTATCGGTGGCCAAGTTAATGATACTGCTGGTATTGAGAACTTCATTACTGTTAAAGAAACAACTGGTTCTGAATTTTCTTCTAACTTAGCAGCGCACATTGATCAATATGACATTGATGCAATGACAGGTATACGTGCTACAGATATCGAAAAGACTGACGAAGCAATTAAAGTTACATTAGAAAACGGTGCTATCTTAGAAAGTAAAACAGTCATTATCGCTACTGGTGCAGGTTGGCGTAAGCTAAACATTCCAGGTGAAGAGCAATTGATTAATAAAGGTGTTGCATTCTGCCCTCACTGTGACGGACCTCTATTTGAAAATAAAGACGTAGCAGTTATCGGTGGCGGTAACTCTGGGGTTGAAGCAGCAATTGACCTTGCTGGTATCGTTAATCATGTTACATTATTCGAATTCGCTAGCGAATTAAAAGCAGACAACGTGTTACAAGATCGTTTACGTTCTTTATCAAATGTTGATATCAAAACAAATGCCAAAACTACTGAAGTTGTCGGAGAAGACCATGTTACAGGTATACGTTACGAAGACATGAGCACCGGCGAAGAACATCTACTTAACTTAGATGGTATCTTTGTTCAAATTGGTTTACTTCCAAACACATCATGGTTAAAAGATGCTGTTGAATTAAACGAACGTGGTGAAATTGTTATTGATCGTAACAATAATACGAATGTTCCTGGTATATTCGCAGCTGGTGATGTCACAGATCAGAAGAACAAACAAATTATTATTTCAATGGGCGCAGGTGCAAATGCAGCATTAAATGCCTTTGACTATATTATCAGAAACTAAAGTTTTCACAGTTTCATTGACAGTATCTTACATTTGTTAAGATGCTGTTATTTTTTTATCCTACATAAAATCATGTTATGATAAACTTAATATATACAGCGAGATGTGCGATAATGCTTAAAGTATGTACCTCTTGCAAACAAATCAATATGAAAAATGATATTGAGAAGGAAAAGTATGTGAATGAAATCATTATGCTTTTACGTACGATACCTACGTCTAAATTAGTACAACCAATTATGCAGTTATTTATAGATAATGCTATCCTTAACAACGTTTCAAGCGACGCATTATTGATAGAAAAAGCAACTCATGCACGTAATCATTTACGTCTATGGTCATTGCAAGGTCATCGTGACATTCCACACTAATTCAACGTTACTCTATTAGCATGAATACATATTTTTTCAATTAAAGATAAACTAAGGAGTTATATTACATTATGAAAAAGAGATTACTACTAAGTACATTTTTAGCATCGACATTAATTCTTACAGGTTGCGCGTCCGATCAATCTGATAACGAAGATCATCACACAAGTACTGGCATCCATGCACCTAAAAGCGCTAAAAAATTAGAAACAAAAGATATCTTTAACTCAGATAAGAAAAATAGTGATATTAGTGATGCAGAGATGAAGCAAGCTATAGAAAAGTATTTGTCTGTAAATAGCGATATACTTGATAACAAATATATAATGCAACATAAACTAGATAAACAAATTGACAGTCAAACAAAAGTGACTGAAAAACAAGCAGAAACACTTAGTCACTTATCTAACTTAGCTGTTAAAAATGATTTGCATTTCAAGAAATTTGTCACTGAAAACAATATTCCTAAAGAATATAAGAAACCCGTTGAATTAATGATGAATTACTTCAAAGCTTTAAATAGTACAATCGCCAATGTTGATGAAGATATTGAAAAGCTTAGCTATCAACCGCAAAATAAAATCAATGTTGTCGATGTGCCAACAAAATATGCCGGTGATGTTAATAAAAAGCAACAAGATAAAATTAAAGATTTCTTAAAATCTAAAGGTATCAAGAGTGATGTTATCGATAAATAACTGAATGCCATTATTGCGACATGTAACACATCATTACATGAGCTTTAATTCATGACAATTCTTTATCTTTAAAAGTGACTAATCTTTGAGACAATACATTTTAACCAATACCATACCATTTTGGGAGTGGGACAGAAATGATATTTTCGCAAAATTTATTTCGTCGTCCCACCCCAACTAGCATTGTCTGTAGAAATTGGGAATCCAATTTCTCTGTGTTGGGGCCCATCCCCAACTTGCACATTATTGTAAGCTGACTTTTCGTCAGCTTCTGTGTTGGGGCCCCTGACTAGAATTGAAAAAAGCTTGTTACAAGCGCATTTTCGTTCAGTCAACTACTGCCAATATAACTTCGTAGAGCATAGAACATTGATTTATGTCCCAGCCTGTTTTTTATTGGTTTTAAATTCTCTATCCATCCTAAAATCCCCATTAGTTGACGCATTTGACTATATCCCTAACATATTCCATACTTATATTGACTCTATAAACAAAGGATGGTCATGATGAAAGTTCGAATTACTTTTATTATTTTAGCAATTTTATCGACGATTGTTTGCTTGTTCTTAGCAGCAATGCATCCAACAGGACCAAACACAGTAACTTTTGAACAGCCATATTTATTCACCCTCAACATCATTATAATGGTATTAGTCGCATTACCTTCACTTGTTTTAGCTATATATGATTATATGAGTTTTAGAATTTCTTCTGCTATTTTACAATTTCTAGGGGCTATCTCTTGGTTCTTTTTATCATTGATATTATCGCTCACACAATTTACACCTTTTACATTAGCGTCATTTATAACTTCAATTATTTTGTTCGTAAGCGCAATTATCACATTAGCTATTGGTGATAAGTCTGTTGATAAGAATGATTCCCATTAAATTCCAAATGCAAAAAAGGTTCTGAAGGCCGCTATAAAACACAGTTTTTCAGAACCTCTATACTTCTATTCAATGATATATGGTTTGCAATTTTCAACTTTTAAATCCACAGCTTCTTCCCGTGAAACGTTATTAAAATAAACCATTAAACAACGAATGACAACTTGATGTGCAACAATGACGATATCATCTTTTTGTGTATCTTCATTGACAACATGATTCATAAAATGTTCTACGCGTTGATATACATCTTCATAACTTTCTCCTTTAGGCGCTTTTTGTGAAAAACTATGCCGAAAGTCTTTAAACTTTGGATCATTGAAATACTTTTCATATTTCGGATTCGCACTGATTTCATCTTTATATTCACCCTCAAATACGCCAAGTGAACGTTCTCTTAATAAAGGCGTAGTCGTTGATGCAATGTCATATGGAAAAATATGTTCAAACGTTTGCTGTGTTCTTAATAAGTCTGAAACATATACATGTTTAATCTGTTTCTCTTTAAAATAATCACATAAATCGTCTGCACTTTTTGTGCCAGTTTCCGTTAACGGCACATCTAATTGTCCACAAAAATAAGATCTAAAATGTTTATTATCATAATTCGATTTTGATTCGCCATGTCTAACTAAATAAATCGTCATAATATTACTCCTTACCTTATGTATTTCATATCTACCATAACACTTTGACTACTAATTCGATATCAATCTCAATATTCTATTTGCAGTGTGTCAATAGAAAAGAAGAAATTTATTGAAAAAACTTTATAATTTTTACAGTTAAAGATCTAAATTGAGAAAAATAAAGGATTTTCAAATATAAGAACAGAAAGCGAATAATAAAGATTAATTTTAACATAACTACTTATACAAGAAATATACAAAGTATATACATTTAACGCTTCCGCACTCACGGCAAGCCGTTCGCTTAGACCAATGCATATTTACTGATGAGTTCTTTCAGAACATAATCAATAAATATGCATTCACAAAAGTTTCAGCGATACACTTGAATAACTTCCTCACTCGTTAAATAACCCAACACTGCACGTGGTCTTGTATTTATTCTATTTACCGCATGAATTAGTGCCTCATCAGTAATCATTTTAAAGTCAGTGCCTTTCGGGAAATATTGGCGTAATAAACCATTCACATTTTCTATTGAACCACGTTGACCAGGACAACCAGGGTCACTAAAATATACACGACAATTTAATTCGTGTTCTATCAATTCATATAAGGCAAATTCTTTACCTCTATCAACTGTTATTGTTTTAGGTTCTAAATCACGCATTAATTCAATAATCGCACGACACACTTCTTTTGAACACCTTGAATTCAATCGACATGCATATAAATATCTTGTTTTACGTTCGATAATTGTAACTAAACAAGCAACAGAAGGACGAGCACTTAAAACAGTATCAATTTCATAATGGCCATATTCTTTACGATCTCTTACAGAATCTGGACCGATACATAATTGCGCGATTTCCTACTTTAATCTTACCTCTTTTCTCAGTGGATTTATTATATTTCTTTCCACCTTGTCTTAAATCTTTTTTGACGTATTCAACTAAACCCTCACGCATATAACGATATATAGTTGGATAACTAATATAAATACCGATATCTTGTTCAATTCTTTCTGCTATCTGTCTGGGTGACCATTGGCACGCTAGTTTCTTTTCAATATATACTTTTGTTCTATCATCTAATTTACGTGATTCTTCTTTATGTTTTTCTGTATGATTGTAAGCTTTAGATGCAAGCTCATGAGCTATAATAGGGTCATATATATCATTAAATGTATATCGCTTTAATTCTCTCCATACAACTACATAATTTCTATTTAAAAGTCTTGCTATATCTGACGTAGAATTACCGTCATAAAGATATTTCGCAATAGCTAAACGAGTATTTAAGTCAACTTTTCGGCGTTCTGTCGTTTCTTTAGACATCAACATCTTCTCCTTTACATTTTTAAACATAGTTTATAAAATATAATAGAAGAAGATGGAAAAAGAAAGCAACTCCAAAGCTTATAGGATGCTGTCGGAGTTGCTTTTGTTTATTCTTTTAAATTTTCTTCTTTATAATCTGGTTTGTGTTCTTTCATATAACGCTCTTTTTTCGCATCATAATCTTGCTCATATTTTCCAGTTGTTTCATTTTTACGATATAAACGTGTTACTAGTGTATCACTGCCTTTTCTAAACTTATATGTTAAAGTAATCACTTTCCCATCTTCATATACGTAAACATTAGTCGTCTCTCGCTTGTATTTACGTTCATCAGGTGTTTTTAATTCCTCGACTTTCTTCGCTTCAATTTTAGAAACTTCATCAATTTCTTTATCGTACTTCTTACCACATGCGATTAATGCTACAGATAAGATTAGAATAAATGTTATTAATAAAAATCTTTTCGTCATGATATAATCATCTCCTTTTTATTAAATTATATCATTATTTTATATTTTATCCACGTCCGTTTTTCTGTAAATTAAAGCGTTGTACATTATCTATTAACCACTTATCATTAGTTCTCACTAAATCAAGTTGTATAGATGTTTTACGATGTTCCACTTCTTTTTGTCCTTCCGTATCTATGCGCTCATCAAATTGCACAAACACTTTATACTTATCTTTCTTTGGGTCAAATTGTTCAAAATAGACATGCATATTGCTCACTGTCACATCATCAAAAATACTAAACTTTTCTCTGCCATCACTAAACAATTCATCGTAATATTTTTGCGTAATCATTGGCTTTAATACTTTTGATTTCTGCTTAAATGATTCACCTTTTTTCAATGTGAATAATTCGGTTGTAAATCGATGTGCTGTTTCTCTGATTTGTTTTTCTTCATCTGCGATGACGGTTTTAGATTGTCTTTGCACTCGTTTACTCAATGTTTCATTGGTTTCTTTTTCATGTTGTAATGTATCTTTTAACTGTCTAACTTCACTTTTTTGTTCAACAATTTGTTGTTTCGTTGTTTGATGCCCTAAAAAATAAGCACCGATCGTTAACACACATACAATTAAAAACAATACTAGTTTTGTTTTCATTTCATCTACTCCTTATCATGAATAAAACTAATCCCGGGCTCTACTTTCATTTCTCGTTGTGACACAATATAAGGACCTTTAATATTCATTTCAGTGACTGTGAATGTCTTATCGTCCTTGACACCAATAACTACAGCCACATGACCTGTCACAGCCGGACCAGGTCCAGGCTCCGCAATCATTAACGCACCAACTGCGGGCTTCGTATTCACCTTATAACCTTCTTCTTTCGCTCTATCGTTCCAATATTGCGCATGGAACCAATACGTAGATATAGGTTTACCCATCTTTTGACGGATACCATAGGCATACCACGTACATTGTCCTGCTGTATATAAATTGTTTTTTCCTGGGTCTGAATCGCTCCACTTTGGAATTTTACCATCAAATTTAATGTCTTTACCGCCTTTAGATTTACATACAGCACTATCTTTATCACTTAATTCTTTCATAATTGATGTAACTGTCGGTATCCAACGTTTATTCATATTACTAGGGTCATTAGATGCACCTACAGGCGCATACTTAGGTCCTATCTTATCAGGCGTTGTTAAGCCTTCTTTGATATATAAATCATACAAATTTTTAGCACCCGCATTTAAACCATCTTCAACCGAATTATAAACTTTTAATGGTCCGTTCCCCATAATGGATAGGGGATTCTTTTGTTTTGTCGCATTCATGCCTTTACCCCATTCAGACTCAGACGCAATAATTGCCACAAATAAATTAGGTGGTATTTTATGCTTTTCAGCGATTTTCACAATTGTTTTGCCTTTCCCATCTAATGCGCCACCTTTCGCATTTTTGTTAAATACCGAAATACCTTTATCTTTAACATGACCACCTTCACATACAACATCACCATCTGTTTGTTCTTCTTCTTTCTCTGGACTAAATACAAATAACAATATAACTGGAAATAAAAAGAAGGAAATACACAACACAATAAAAATCCATTTAAGTAATCGTAACTTTACGCCGATAGGCGTATGTTGTATCACTTGTTTGGCAACTTCTTTTTTATTTACCATGTTTACTAATGTCCTTTTGTTCTTTTAATCGCTTTTCTGCCTCGTTTTTATTATTATGCTGTGCGCTACGTCTATATTGATCGCCATTTGTATTTGAATGATGTTGATTTTGATGCGTTTGATGATTTTGAATACGTCGTTTTTCAATATCTTTATCGTAAGATGATTGAACTTCTCTTGTATTTGAGCTTAATTCATTCGGCGTTTGACTCGTGCGTGATATCTCTTTGGGTGGTCTTGATAAATTAGAATAATTGGACATATCTTGTTGAGGGTTCCGTTTAATCTCCGTATTTCGTTTCACTTCACGTTGTAAACCTTGATCTTCTTGTGATTGTTTCGATTTCTGTAAATCATGACGCGATGATGTATTAGGACCATCTGAATTTGATGACATATGCATCTCTTCTTGTTGATTACGTCGTTTAATATTTTGATTAGGCGTTGTTGAATGTGATACTTCTTGTTGTTGATTCCGCTTGGGTTTGTTATTATCATCTTGATTTACAATAAATACAGGCATTGGCTTATCACGTTGATTTTCACGCTTTTGTTGTTTATCTTCAGACTGCTTTTTACGTCGCTTATTCCATTCATCTTGTCCTTTCTTGATTGTCTCTTCACCAATCGTTTGAGGTGATAAGCTCAAATTACCACGTGTCACAAAATCAATGATTTCACGTCGCTTTTTATACAATACAAACAAAACAATCATTAAGAAAATCACGTTTAAAAAATAAGCCTGTTGGCTTTCCGGTTTAATAACTGCGTCCGCAATATCAATACTTAAGCCAATTACCACAAATAAAAACGATACACACGTACTTAAAATAATATAACCTAATGTACGCGCTAACGCTTTAAATACAGATAATTCTAAATTAGGTAAAAAGCTTAATAGCCAACTAAACACTAGAAATAAGAATAGAAATAGGGCGAAAGCTGAAAATATGACTTTCGCAAAACTAATCGCAAGGAAAATCACAGATACAGAAATTGTAATAATTAATGTAAACATCGCAATACCAAGCTGCGCAAACACACGACTTTGTTTCATAGCACTATTATCATGTTTAGTAACTTCGTCTTTAACTCTATCATCTCGCTTTCCTTGTGTATCTTTATCTTTAACTTTAATATCTAAAATATCATTAATACGCTTGTTATCTTTCTTTTTGATTGCTTCTTCATTTACAGTACCATAATTCATAATCAAATAAGGTTTATATAATGTCATGTCAAAATATTGATTACGGATTTTATTTATCCCTGAATTTTCATTCACATAATCGACATTGCCATTAATTGCGCTTGTACTATTCATAATGACATTATTGAGCCCTTTACCGACATTGTTTGTACCTTTAATAATAAAACTTGCATTCGCAAGCACACCCACACCAAAGCCAATTAAACAAAAGATTAAGAAACCACGTTTTAATGCCTCTGCCATATTACCTTTAACAGAGTAAATAATAAACGCGTTCAAACAAATAATAATAAACAATGTCATCACAATATTACTTAATAACTTTTGGTAAATATCACCCACAAATTGACCAATTTTATCTGCGAAATCATCTAATACATCCAATTGATATAAATTCTCTATACCGTAATCAGTGATACTTACAATCAATTTATTAATCTCAAAGAAAAAATTTGTCACATTATTAACTGTCTCAGCTACTTCATCTTTGCCAAATGGGTTCCAATCTGATTCTTTATGAAAGAGGGCACGATATCGATCTAAATCAATATCACCATCGGCTTTATTATCCACTTTATACTTTTCAATTTTCGCATTAACCGCATTTGTCGGTTGTCCTACTGGATTAGCAACCGCATAAGCCGTTGCCCCCATGACAAGACACAGAGGCAAAATTAAAAAGCATAAAAGATATAAACTTTTACGCTTCATTCAATCACTCCTTATTCGATTATTAATTAATAAATTCTAATTTTCCTGTAAATACATAAGTAGCGTCTTTTACTTCTAAATCATTCAATACAACTTTCTCTAAAGGCTTTAAATCTAAATTTTGTTTTGATAAAACCATAATTTCTGAACCTAAATCAACCGAAGCTAACCGATAAGCATAACAATCAAAGTCACGTCTCACATCTTTCTTGCCTAAAAAATAAAAATCTCCATTTTCATTAAAATCGATTTTCATTACACTTTCACTCCTTATTTAAAGTTTTTCAATTTGACGCTGTATTTTAATTAATTTTTCCACTTCATCAGAACGTAATGTACCATCTTCTTTAATCGCTAAATCTAAAGCTATTAAAATAACATTTTTCATTCCGATTTCTTCCGCTAATTCTAATAATAATTTTTCTATTTGTTCTTTATTCATTATTTATCGCTCCTTATTTAATATTTGTTTCACATCTTCTACAAAGTCATATTGTTCCATGAGTGGCGCATCAAATAAAATCGGTTCATTATATTGTCCCAATATCGAAATGTAACCACGTCCAATATCTGACTCATGAATAGGTTGGAATACTTTATCTGTTTGACCAAAGGTCATACGGTAACCATCAGCTGACAAATTACCCATTGATACACGCAAGCCTAATTGGTCACGTACATTACCTTTAATCACATCTGCGTCTGGTCGTTGTGCTGTTAAAAACATGAATACGCCAGCTTGACGACCTTTCATAATGATGTTGATTAAATAATCATTCATTTCTTGAAGTTCTTTTTTATCTAAAGTAGAAGTGAACGCTGTCACTTCATCAAAAATCACAAAGTAGGGTGGTAAGTCGAAATTTCTGAAATTACTACCTAATTTATAATGTTCGCTTTCACTCATCATTCTAAAACGGCGTTCCATTTCTTCATTTGCTTCTCTAAGTTGTTTAAAAATTTGTCCGGTTGTATCTGCCACTTTTTCAGTGCCAATCACATTTTTCATAAATGATAAATCAGATACTTTCGGGTCTAATAATCGCACTTCTGCATTACGTTTAAATAACTCCCTAATCATGTAAAATAAAAAGTATGTTTTACCACCACCCGTTACACCTGTAATTAATGCATGTGGTGCTTTCACAAAATCCCAAAGGATTTGATGCGTAATATAAATCTTTGTATCGTAATAAGTCGTCTCTGGTGCCTCTGTGCCTTCCATAACGATACGTTTTTTTATATTTAAGAGGCATAAACTCATATCTGAGGAAACGTCCAATATGACGCTTCTCAACAAGCTCACAGTTAAACATTGGTTCGATGATTTGTTCCAACTCTAAATAATGATCTTGGAAACGTGAACCGTCTTTCTTTACATGTATCATAAATGATTTACGTTTACGCTTATAAAATAACGTAGGGTAGTAGTCATATTCTGTCTTCTTATAATCAATATCTAAGTACTCTGTTGTCTTCTTTATAACTGTACGATTATGGAAACCTTGGGTTTCAATCATTTCAGCTAAATCTTTTTCGCGAAATCTTAAAACAAATTGTGAAAATAATTTCGCAATTAAAAACACAATCGCTGTACCAATCACAAGATATAAAAAATGTGGTTTAAAGTACTGATATACTTCAACCACATTTAACGCTTTTTGTTGTCTAATATAATCTTGCCATAATGTTAATATTCGATATGCTAAAAAGATAAATGCGAACACACCCGCAAAGATAAAATCAATATGTTTAAAATACGGTTGAATACGCACACCTTTAAATAAAGCAATCTCATTCATTGCCATATCTTCACTCCTTTACTACCTTTTTATTAAACAATAATAATGTATTATTTTTAATCGTCATAAACAAACCTTTAATATCAAAACTAATACGCAAAAGAGCATTTATCATCCAAAATGATAGTAAATACATACCTAAACATAAAACACCTAAATAAACATTAATAAATGCATCTTTTCCATTAATCGCAATGTCTTGTATCGCTAGCACAACAGAAACCATAGCCAATATATGAAAAGCTAACCATATCATTAAATAAAGTAATAACATGATTGTAGTAAAAACAACAATGACTCCATTAGTAAATTTACTCTTAAACAAAAAGTCTAAAATTTTCATTGTTTATCACTCCTATATTCATGTCTTTCTAAAGCTTCAAGAATAATATCGATTTTTTCTGATCGCTGTTTGGATTCTAAACTTTTATGCCATTCATGTATTTTTGCCATTTCAGCTTTATGTGCCTCAAGTTCTCGCAACTCCGCATATCTATATCTTTTTTTGAACAGTTTTGCCGAAACTAAAAGAACAATAATAAAACTAATTAAAATAATGTAATACATCATCGTTTATTTCACCTTCTTAATACAATGATTAAAAGCATGCCCATTTAATCTTAATTTAAAATACGATGTATCAATATTAAATTTTCTACATATATTTTTTACATAACGCGCTTCTTTCTTAATATGTTCATCTATCGTACGCATTAATTGAACATAATAATAACCATAAACAAGCGCAATGGGTAAACCAACAACATAAAATAAAATAGGTAGTACCGTCATATAAATCACCTCTATATCGCAAATTTTTCTTCTGCTTTTGAACTTGCTGAGTCTTCTTGTGTTCTAAATGCTTCTGTCATTTCTTCAAATGGACAATGTACAGCCATTTTGCCTACACGTCCGTAGAAATCACTGAAAATACATTGACCTTTCTTCAAGTCTTTCAACATTTCCATGTTTTCAGGACTTTCTTTTGAATATTCTAAGTCAAGAGATTTTAAAATATCTTCTCGTTCATCTTTTTCATCAAACGCAAAATGACAGCCAAAGTTACCGCCGTCTTCGTCGGCTTTATCTTTAACAGATTGTGTAATAAAGACAAGCGAATTATTTTCAGATCGACCCATACGTTTAATGCCTTTCGCTACTTTCTTACCTTGACGTGACGCACTAAACGCCCAACCTTCATCAATAAATATGGTCGTTTGAATTTGTCTACGTGAGCCAAATTTTTGTAAGAATTTACCGATTAACAACATTAATGTAATACCGTTTTGTTCACTTGTACTATATGTGGAAGGGTCATCATCTGCTTTTGGAATATCCAAGCCTTTAACCTGTAATATCGTTATCTTTTCTTCAATATTTAATGCTGGATTTTCTCCATTACCAAATACCAACTTTAAAATATTATTTTGTGTTTTCTGATACAACAAATCACCCGCATTACGTACAGCTTCATCATCATGGTTTTGTAGCTTTTCTATCACGCTAAGTGAACCAACGGTTTCACCGTTTTCGCGTTCATCTATCGTATCTGAAATCGCTTGATGTATCGCTGTTTCAATATGATGATAATTTTCAAATGATTTAATTTCATCAAAAACAGATTTCAACATCTCATTAGCTTCAATCCCATTTAAAAAGACGATCGGGTCTAAACAACCAAAGTTATTTGATTTATTATAATCTAATGTCACATATTTAAATCTCTCTAAATGACTAACAAACAAAGGATATTTTCGTCTCATTTCTTCGCTTTCTGTAATCTTATTAAACCAGTCCGCAAATTCACTTTTCGGGTCCCAATAAATCATTTGCCCTTTAAAGAATGAGGTATATAGCCAAAGTAACTTAGCTAAAAACGACTTACCTTTACCCGTTTGACCTGTAATTAATACGTGTGGACTATCGCTCACAGCGCCTTTAATACCTTTTGCCGCAAGTAATAAACTAAAAAGAATAATATCTCTTGAACTTGCGACGGCTTCTTCACGTGAAACGGAACGTATAAATTTATCAATGCGTCCGATATAAAAACCTGTTTTCGTACCTAAGCTTTGTGATACACCAAAAAGATTTTCGGCGATACCTGTCGCCGTCGTGCGTTGTACCCAATACTTATTAATAAATAAGTCATTGCCATGTAAGACTTGATAATATAATTGTAATTGGTCAGCTAGAGGATTTACGGCGTAAATCTCCGTCTCTTTCAAGCGTTTCACTAAACGCTTAGCTTTACGCTTACAATCTCTTAGGTCATCACTCTTAATCACAAATAAACAAGACCATTCCATAAACACGCCTGAGCCTGTCACTTCTTTTTCCATTTGTTCTAACACAAATAAATTATCTTGTATTTCTTCTGAAGCATTATCGCCAGTCGCTTGTTTTTCTCTAGATTGTGCTTTGTGGTTAATTTTTGCGCGATCGAATTTCTTTTTCACTTTATCATTTTCAACAATCTTTGCTTTAATATGACATTCAACTGGAAACGGCATATTTTGCGCTTTTTCAAAGATATGTGTATATTCCATATCTAATGGAAAATCATCAACAACAACGGTTGTTGTATAAAATGTTTCATTTTCATTCGTCACTTTCAAAACACGCATTTGTGTAGGGTCTATCACCACATTACAAACATCAGTGACAGCACGTCGTGCTGACTCTTCTTGTACATCATGTGTTGCATTTGAAATAAATGGCTTTCTCACTATATAAGCGAGTTCATTTTCTGTTAAACGTTCGCCTTCAATACTCAGAAAATTATCCGCAAGTTCACGTTCAAAACTTTCATAACGACTTAATACTTTATCATCTAACGAGACATTAAAGCCTAAATTTGAAATCATGCGCTCCGCTGTATCTGACAACGTACTTTTTACCATTTCTTTAATTGAAACCGCGTCATCACTTAATTCTCTAAGCTTAACACCCATTACAAATGAATTATGTGTTATCATTTGTAATTCTTGTTCTAACACATCGATCGTTTCTTGCGCATAATAATTTGCAACATCAAATGTTGTATCATCAAAATCTTTACTAATTTCTTTGAACTTATTTCTAAGATCCAAATCATGTTCATACATTTCAAAATGAAAATCTTGATAACCTTTAATCGACTCAAGAAAGTATTTCATACGCTTTTTAGACGCTTCTTTAGCATCATAATTCGCTGTTGAAATAGATTCCGAACGTATACGATAATACGCCCAGACTTCACCGTTTTTAGTTAATAATAAATTGTTTTTTATCCCTGCGTAGGGCGCTTTTAAATCCATGTCATCCCTCCATAAAAAATAGCCCCAACAGGGACTATTTCAATTTGATTAATTTCTTGTTGTGATATTTCACTTCTTCATCATACGCATAGTGGACATTACGCATTTGAATATTAAACACATAAGTTATAAAATCCCAAAGGAAAAAAACTAATTTTTTACCATCTTGTTTTAACTTCACTAAATACTTTGTCATATAGTAGGGGAGCGCTGTAAAATAAATAATTTTCATACCACTAATCAATGAAGTTATATAATGAAATCCTAATTTAAAATACAGTATCGCAAGTATTAACTCTAAGGCTACAAATGTAGCGACCCAATCAATACGAATACCTTTTGAAAAACGTGCGTTGTTAGTAAATTCATACATAACGATAGGCTGTTCAAATGTTCGTTTTAAGTTATAGGCTTTTTTATCCATCGGATTCAGCCTCCAAATATTAGTTTCCAAAGCCCAGATAATGCATTAAACACAGTTTCAGGACCTTTAGAAACCAAGAACATGAAGCCACCAACAACAAATAACAAAACCATATGTCCATATTTACCACCAGCCCATTTCATACAACCAACAACTAATACAATAATCCCAATTGCTGACCCAACTTCTCTACTAACTAAATCTTTTAGTGGGTTAATCGTAGGTGTATTACCTAACACCATCATCAAATTTAAAAAATTATCCATAATTTTAACCTCCAAATGTTGTTGTTAATTTCTTAACGTAATATTTTCCGTCTTTCTTTGTCACTTCCAACGTATAATGTTCTAAATTCTCAAGTGGCGACCCTTTATCTTTCATTAAAACCTCTGCCTTAATGACATAATCATTCTTCTTAGGATAAATACGCAAATCACTAATTTTAGATACTTCTCTTGTATCTTCTAACCCTTCGGGGTTATCCATTAAATAAGCCATATCATCGGCTTTGCTTTTCGTGTATTTATTAAAAAAGTCTTCAACGAATGCTTTTAATTTTGGATTATCCTCACGTTTTTCATTCTCCAAATTATCTTTTACAAGCTTCGCTTGTTTCAATTGATTATTTGGGACAATTGAAAAGTGGGGGTATTCCACAACGACATACTTATTATTTTCACTTTTAACAGGAATATTTAACAATGCTTTCTTACTTTCTGTACGTGTTTTTTCTTCTGTCTTTGTCTCATATTCCTCTTTTTTATCTTTATCCTTCTTATCTTTTTTCTTCTTGACTTTAATTTCCTTTTTCTCCGTAATTTTCAGATCGTAATTGACAATATACTGAATAATTGTCTGTTTATCTTTACGTTTAATATTAAAAAATTCTTTTTCATTTAACTTACGTTCAACATTTTCAGTATTTTCTGTAGGCGTTTTATAGTCAGAAGGGTAAAAGTTTTCTAATGCTTTTTGTCGTTCTTCTTTTTCTTTACCGCCTTTAGGAATATTCATATACGTATCAATATATTTATCTGCATATAACTTAAGATTTGGATTATACTGAACCGTTTCAGCATTATCTTCATATTTCTTTTTGATTTCTTCTGTGTTATTAACGGCTTGTTTACTTTCATTATTCGCTTTAGAAGCTCTAACAAAAGCAGCCAATAATAACACAGTCAAGATAATTAAAACGGTATAAAAAATAACCACAATCTTTTTTCTGTGATTGCGATACTTCGGTAATTCTTTACGCTCTGCTTCTGGCACATCAAACTGTTTGCCTTTTTTCGAAAATCTAGATAATATCAATTTATGAATGATATTTAAAAAGATTTTTCGCATATTAGTAAAAAAAGTTTTAATAAATATCGACTCCTTTCCATTTATTTGCATTTCCTAAACAAATAAAATTAATGATTGCTAAAATACTCAAATTCATATATAATGAGATCCTAATCACTTTCTGATTAGATATAGATAGCAATTCTTTTTTAAATGAGCACTAAAACTTAGAACTTGTCTTTAAGTCAAGTTCTTTTTTCGTTTTAATTCTTCTAAATAATGGTCTATGCGCTCTGTATGTTCATCAGTAAATGATGAATGCGCTAAGATTTTATTTAGAAAATCAGTATTTTCAAGTAGTCCTTCTGACTGTGCCATTGCTTCAGCTGTTAAAACCGTGTCTAACGTTGTAGCCACTTGTTTACACAGCCAATCAATGTTATCTTCAATCGATTTCAAACTCGGCTTCATACTCAATGTAATTTTATTAGCACCATTTATAAAATGCTTCCATTCTCTATATACTTCCCAGCGTCTTTTGTCGCTATCTTTTCCATCTTTCGGCTTTGTTACAAAGCGCATACTATTATTTAATACGCCTTTAACAATATCCGATATACTTGATGTTTCAGTTAAAATCTTAGCGCAATTTTCTGCGTTTGTTCTACGCATTTGTATTTCGTATCTATTCCACAACCCAAAATCTTCAACAGGCTTTTTAAGTTTATATGCCATTTCATAATTCTTTTCATAAAAACGACAATACATATCACTTTTTTTAGAACCAATATAAAAAGTTGAACCCTTTGATTGACCGTCAGAAAGTTTAAAGCCAGCGATTGAACTCGCAGTTCTAAATTTTGAAATACATTCACCATGTTCAGCTTTTTTAATTAATCGCGGTATTTTTAAATATGTTTTGGTATCATCTATCGCTATATCAATTCTTGTAAAACGTGCTTTTTTAACCGCACAGCGCTTAAAAAAATCTTGCCACGTTTCACCACAATTAGTTAAATAATGTTCAAGCTCTCGACAACCTGAACCAGATAACTGTAAATGATAACCCATACTATCATCTTTATCAGAATAAAAGATTTGAATGTTTCCAAATGTATAACCACGATTGTAAAAATACAATCCACTATTACGATGTTTAAACACTGCCCGAGGCAGTTTCAAAACATCTTCCATTATTGCAAAAATCGAGGGCAGTTGGAATGTCACTTGAACCCAGTCAACGACTGCCTCCAAGCCACATTTTTTTGCGCTCGCTACCCCCCTATTAGTAAGGGGGGTAGAATCTTGATTTTCCATGAAAAAACCTCCTATCAAATCGCAAGCGATTTGATAACTTAAGGCATACGCCTCCCTTTCTTAACGCGCCTTTGTCGCAGGCTCCGCCCAAATGCTTAACGCCGTCCCGGCTTGCATTTCTGCGCCTGCAGGCGCTAAAAGTCCAGCCCGCCTTAAGTTAATCAATAACAGTCGTAGTTTTACGCATCTATATCACCAATATAGATACAATCCTTTAAATCGACTTGTAGTAATCGCCCATGTCCGGCTTCTTTCAAACTAAAACACAATAAGCAGACGTCGGTATAAATCCTTGGTCTGCCTGATGGTAAACTGC
The DNA here is from genome assembly GCF_016893255.1 of Staphylococcus sp. GDB20D11A. Taxonomy (NCBI): domain Bacteria; kingdom Bacillati; phylum Bacillota; class Bacilli; order Caryophanales; family Staphylococcaceae; genus Staphylococcus; species Staphylococcus sp. GDB20D11A. The sequence goes on along the minus strand of NZ_JAFEPJ010000001.1, from coordinate 149,951 downwards.
TTTTAACATAGTCACCATTGAACTTTTTTTGTATTTCTTGAGCGATCGCCATTAATGACAATTTCTCTCCTGTGTTAATTCTAGCTGCAATATATGACAACATGTCTTCAGATAATTTTAATGTACGTGCATAAGGCGCTAGATTGTCAGCTGTATAAAATTCCATACATTAACCTTGTGGTGCGCCTTTTTTAACTGAGATTGTACCGATTTGTTTAATATCATCAGCCTTAATACTTGGTTGAATTGAATTAAAATCACCTGAAGATTGTACATATTGTTTTGCCTCTACACCTACAAGTTCACACAGTGACATCTGTTCAATTTCTACTTCTTTAGGAACCTTTACTGTTAATTGTTCACCTTGACCAGTTGACGCTAATTTGTATGCGTATACTTTTTCGTTTGTCTTTTCACCATCTTCATATTTAAACTTCTCATCTACACCCATAAAATATAAATCACCGAATGTTTCTTTTAAATCAAATTTTGGATTCCATGCCATAATAAATGCCTCATTTCTATTTTTTATTTTTGTTAATTTTCTCTATTATCTAAGCTGTAAATATCATCAGCTGAAAAACTTGTATATAAATTACAGTAACCTGTATTCATATCTTGATATACTCTTGGCTTAATCGAAATATTGTCAAATCCCACATGTTCTAAAGGTTCAAATGATTTTTCATTTGATAATCTGATTTTAACTTGTTCACCAATATCAACACATATAATCGTGTACAAGTAGTATATTTCATCAAATCGTGATATTTTTTCAACATGTGATAAATAACGAAATTCTTCGCCTAATGTTGCTTTAACATCAATCACTGGTTCAATCATAAAGTCACCTCAATCTTAATTAAAAATAGGCAGACTCATACAAATTTAAGGTTTTTAGGGTCGCACGAATAGGAATAACTCCCGCAAATCCGTACCACTGCATTTTTGATAATGGAGTGTCTATGCTTCTCCTGATCTATTTAGTTTTTTTGAAACCTATCGGTTCATCACCTCAAAAAATTCTAAGTCAATTTTATTAATATGATACATCTTGCATATAAATGCGTTCGATACACCATGTTTTTTTAAAAACACATAATCCTTATAAGTAAATTGATAATCATTTTCTTTGATTTTATTGCACACGTCCAATATACAAAAGTATGCAATTTTATACATCTTACAGATATGACGTTTAGAATATCCATGAAATCTTAATACAACAAAATTTCTATAATCTAGATGCTTAAAATCATAAAAATAAGGTGTAAACTCAGTCATAATTATCAATTCCTTTCCTAAGAATTAATTTCTAACTAAAGTTTACACCACAATTCTAAAAAAATAATTAATTCATATTTTAAATTAATGACTCTAAAAATAGTATTGTCTTTAATCAAGTGATGTGTTACTATATGGGTGTAGTTCTTAAATGACTACACAGTCTTTTATATTCATGAACATAATACTCCTGGATGGCGCAACCCAACGTCATCCTTTTTTTTATTTGTCAAATACTCGCTTTTTTATTTCCAACCTCTCCTCATGTTAATTTATTACTTTTCAATCCTATCTTACCTACATTTTCAAATATTATAATACATATTGACCATTTTCACGCAAATAAAAAAGATGACAACTGAATGCCATCTTTATTTCAATTCAACCTAAGTTGAATATTTTATTTTTTACGAACAGCTCTTAAAATTAAAGTTACCAGTGCAATTAAGATAATTGAACCAATTAAAGCTGGTAAGATGTAAATACTTCCTAGTTCAGGACCCCAATGTCCTAATAATGTTCCACCTAACCATGATCCAATAATACCTGCGATAATATTACCTAAAATACCACCTGGGATATCTTTACCCATAATAGCACCAGCAGCCCATCCAATTAAGCCACCGACAATTAACATTCCAATAAATCCAAACATAATTTTCAGTCTCCTTTTTCTATTTATTTTGCGTTATTCTAAGTAGTACCCGTTATTAGACTTTCTAAAACAAATTCAAATTATTTTTATCTAAATATTTTTCAAAGTAGTAATTGAATATCAATTTTATTCAATGTAGCTATCGTTATTTAAAGTCTCTGTACCGGCAATATCAAATACATTATTTTTTCTGGCGAATTCATAGCTTGATTATTTTATGTTATAGGACTAGAATATACACATATTATTAGAGCATCTTTGAATTTTAAATCAAGAAGCGAGGTTAATGAACAATGAATATGCATATTTTATATAACTTACGAACTAAACATAATTTAGAAATTGACGAATTAGCACAACAATTAAATGAGAAATATGGTACTAAATATGAAGCACATCAAATTTGGGAATGGGAGAATCATCACCATGAACCTAAATTTAAAGATGCCATGCATTTAGCTGACTTCTTTGATGCACCATATGAAATGTTTTTAGAAAGTAAGGTTAAAGAATATCAGAAACATTTAGAAGAAGTCGATATTCGCATGGATAAATAGATGCAATTAAACCCTCACAACACGTTAGGCATATATCCTTTCAAATCTATACTGGATATATTACATTGCGTTGTGAGGGTATTTTAATAATTAATATGAATTAAGACATGTTATTATCATTAGTATTACGACATATTTTAGTGATCTTGCTCACTCTTTAATACTTTACCGTTTTTAGCATCAACAGTAACTTCTTGTTTTTTATTACCTTTTTTCAAATCGATATTGTAAACAAGTTTGCCATCATCTTTTTCAAGTGACCATTCTTTAATATCACCATCAAATTCTTTTTGTCCTTCTTTAATGGCTTTTTTGTAATCTATAGCATCGCTATATTTAAAGTTATCATTTTCATTCACTGTATCTTCTTTTTCAGTCTTTTTGTTAATCACTTTTTTATTTTTATCAGCAACAAGTACTTCTGACTCTTCACCAGATTTTTGTTGCGTCACTTTATAAGCCCATTCACCATTAGAATTTTCAAATGAAATTCCTTTCAACTTTTGGCCTTTGTAAGTTTCTTCAGCTTTTTTCACAGCATCTTCTGGGCTTGTTTTAACATCTTTTAATGCAATAACATCTTTTGTTGTATTAGTGTCTTGATTAGTATTTGACTCTGTTGATTTTGTTTCATCTTTTGGAGTATCATTGCCACATGCAGTAAGCACCACCGCTGACATTGATAACACTGCTAATGATTTTAATTTCATAATATCACTCTCTCTTCCTTTTTTTGAAACTCATAACAAAAGCTTATATGCTATATAGATTGTATTACCCCTTGTTTTTAATTCTATTCATAATTATTACAAATTTTTTTAAATTACTCTTCATGTGTCACTTCATTTCGTACTCATCTTTAAAATGAACCATGTAATATAAACCCGTTATTATCGCCTCAATTTGGCTAATGCTTTCTTTGGTACTTCTTCCTTTTCAACTTCTTCAAAAGTTTCTACATGATGACCTTTATGTGTAATTTTCAAGTATCTATGCGGTTTAACATCAAATGTAGCAGTATACATTAATTGCGTCTCTTTCCCTTCTTTATTAAAAGCACTTTGACTATAACTTCGGAGTTGATCATCCATTCTAGTAGACACCTCTGTCGTTTTAACATAAGAATCATCTTCCTTTACTAATGGGTTAAATTGATCTGTTATACCATGAGAGTCTATTGTTTTTAAAATGAATAAAGCAGCATAAGCGCCAATGATAGTAAGTGCGAGATATGTTATTGTTTTTAAAATCGTTTTCAAAAGATCACCTCTGACAAAATATAAAATAGGATGTCTCTGAAAACAACTTACATAATTGTAATTAAAATGTAAGTCTTAGGAGAAAATAATGGTATTTGAATCTGAAAGATACGAATCGTTTTTAAACTAAGTTATTTTATAGAGACTTTATTATTGAATTGAAAGAAGTTAATTTTAAGGTTGTCGAATGTAAAAACATATTGATTAACCATAAAAGAGAAATTATTTTTGTAGATTTCGGCATAAACGTCATTAAAGAATTTTCTATATGATGGTGCTAATCATAACAAAGAAAGCTAGGCACCTTTAGATACCTAACTTTCAAAGTATTAGCGATAAAACACTGTATATACTAATTTAACTTAATTTCAAACTTGTTCAATGTCATTAACACTTTTCACAAGTTCGAAAGTTACATTTTTTATATCATCAGTATTATTTTTTACATTTTCCCTATCTTTTTGTAGCTCTTTATGCGACTCTAATGTATATTTACCACCATTCTTTGTATTTATGACGATGTTACCTTTAGGCAAATGTTCTCCCATATATAAGCCATAAGAAATATGAGCAAATCTTATAATATGATCCAATTCTTTTAAAGTGACAACTTCTTTATTAAGAGTAATATTTCTCTTAGGTGTATACACTCTATCAGCAACTGTGTATGTACCTTCTAAATGTATGCGAACTTGATTTTCATTTAAAGGTCTCTCTGAATAAACCCAATTCCTAGATTTATTAGATTTTCCGTTTATTGTATTTTGGCTGTATCTATCGTACAGTTTTTTAACCAAAGCTTTTTCTGAATTATTTGGTACTTCTTCAACTTTTTGGAATTGTTTATCTTGTACACTTGAGGAATTTTGTGTTGACGCGTCTGCTTTTGGATATATTCCAAATGTTCCCCCATAGATGATACCTAGCGATAGAATAGATTTTAATACGATTGAATTTTTTGAGTCATATTTTTTGAACATATTTAATTACCTCCTTGATGTAAAGCTTTATTTGCTACAATTATAAAAATAATAGACGTGTTCATGAATTAAATTCATCTTAACTCTTGATTAACTTTAATTTGCTACCACTCTGAATTTAATAACTATAAATCGTCTACACACAATTGGAGTAAATCTAAGAGAATAGAATTTGTTAATTTAAAATAGTAAGCAATTCAAAGTTATATGTGTAATAGATAAAATAGATATCCCTATAGTGATGCGTTACTAGCTAAACGTAATAACACTTTAGAAGATAATGTAGTGAAAGAAATACCGGATTGTTTCGACTATGTAATTAAGTATAAAAATATCCAACGAGAAAGCGTAATTATAAAATGGTAAAAGCTATGGTACAGTTTCAAATTGCTAATGGCATGCGTATCGGTGAGCTACTTGCAATAAAGAGAGAAAATATAAACCATGAAGATAAAACGCTAGATATCGATGGTACAATTAATTGGATAACTGAAAAATGACGGGAGTATCCGGAGTAAAAGAGACAACTAGAACAAGTAACAGCTATAGGGCTATAGGCCTCACTATCCATAGTGATAAGTTTATTAATATAGGTTACATATTCACAAATGCAGCTGGTGGCCCTATCGACTCGAACAAAATTAGCAACATTATTAAAGGGGGCACTATCAAAGAGACAACTGAGATTAGTTCTATTAAGAAACCTGTAACGACGCATACATTATACATCATTCGCATATATCTGCACTTGCTCAATTAGGAATTAACTTAAAAGCAATGCAAGAGCATGTAGGTCATTCAGATTATAAAAAAATCTAGAGATATACACACATGTTACTAATCAGATGGCGAAAGATATGATGAATAAATTTGAACGACTGGGGAGTTAAAAACTATGAACAGAAAAACACCTAAAACTACTGATGGTTTAATGAGACATATAAGAGACAATAAAGGTATCCAAATAAATGGTAGCACGGAAAAAATCCAGTTACGAAACATCGGCTATTTTCATGGATTCAAAGGGTATAATTTCTTTTTAAACAAAGAGGAAGAACTTAATTTTGAAAAATTCAGCGAATTACACGCTTTATACAGTTTTGATACAGAAATTAAAAGCCTTTTCTATAAACACGTTATGTTCTGTGAAACGGCTATTAAAAATAGATTGCTAGAAATAGTTTGTGTAAACTCTGGCTTTGATTTAGATAGTTTATTTCAAAAATCATTAACATATTATAAAAGTTATAGTCCCGGTAGCTCAAAATATAAAAAGCATTTAAAAAATACTACTAGACTAAGAAGAGATATTTACGACATGATCCATGAACATTGTAATTCAAAACCTTACATTTATCATTACATACATCAAGATAGAACCGTGCCACTATATGCCGTATTTGAATTGTTCACTTTAGGAAATCTGGTATTTTTCACTCGTTGCATGTCCCAAAATTTGAATATAGAAGCTCAAAAGCAACTAAAATTATACTCCCCAGCATTTGATCAAAGTAAAGATATACTAGGTGACATCATTGATTGTATGAAAGGCTTAAGAAATGCTATAGCTCACAATGGTGTACTTTATGACTGTAGATTTAAAACTGGAGAGACAAGTAATAGATTAAAAGAATATTTAGCAGTAAAAATGGATATACACAATTTAGATTTCGACAGAATAATTGATTATCTCATTTTATTAATTCTAATTTGTTCTGGTCTCTCTTATTCTAAAACAGAACTCCAAAGAATTATAAAGCAATTCGAACAAAACCTTGATTTTTTACGATCAAAGATAAGCGAGTCGACTTATGATAAAATTATAGGCGTTCGAGCAAGACCTAAATTAAGAAGTTTAAAGAACTTTATCAATAACCTTGATTTTTATCTAAAAACAGATTAATATTATACATAAATAGCGGTGCATATCTGCGGAATGCACTTGAGGTTAACTGTTACTGACGGTTGCCTCTTTTTTTATTCATCTAAATTCATATTATTTTTGTAATATAAACATATCTTTGTGCAAATCCCAAACACAAAACTTCACCTCCTCTTTTTTACCCTTTTCTGTCCCTTTTCTATATCCCAAAGCATAAAAAAATCCCCCATAAGCCTATGCCTACGAGGGTTATAATATATTAAATATTATTGTTCTTCTTTAACATATGGTAATAATGCCATATGACGAGAACGTTTGATAGCTGTAGTCAACATACGTTGATATTTAGCTGAAGTACCAGTTACACGACGTGGTAAAATTTTACCGCGTTCTGAGATAAAACGTTTTAATAATTCAGTGTCTTTGTAGTCGATATGTGTAATACCATTTGCTGTGAAATAGCATACTTTTTTACGACGACGTCCGCCTCTTCTTGGTCCACCTGCCATGATTGTGTGCCTCCTTTGATAATTTTTTCGCTTTAATTTCGTTAATTTTTATTAGAATGGTAAGTCATCATCACTTATATCAATCGGTCCGTTTGCATTTGCAAATGGATTATCAGATTGTTTCGTGTTTGATGAATTATTGTACGAATTGTTTTGTCCTGATTGTTGACCACCGAATCCTTGACCGTAATCTTGGAATTCATTTTGTTGACGTTGGCCACCATTTTGTTGCGCATTTTTAGGTTCAAGGAATTGAACACTATCACACACAACTTCAGTAACAAACACACGACGACCTTCTTGATTTTCATAATTACGGGATTGTAAGCGACCATCTACACCAGCTAAACTACCTTTAGATAAATAGTTATTTACATTATCTGCTTGTCTTCTAAAAACAACACAGTTAATAAAATCTGCTTCGCGCTCCCCTTGAGCATTCGTGAACGTACGATTTACTGCAAGAGTGAATGTCGCTACACTCACACCTGAGGGAGTGGTTCTGTATTCCGGATCTTTCGTTAAACGACCTACTAATACAACTCTATTTAGCATTTAAACGCCCCCTCTAATTATTACTTGTCTTCGTCTTCACGAATAACCATGTAACGAATGATATCGTCACTGATTTTAGCTAGACGTTGGAATTCGTCAGTAGCTTTGTTGTTATCAGATTTAACACGTACGATGTTATAGAAGCCATCTTTGAAATCATTGATTTCATAAGCTAGGCGACGTTTACCCCAGTCTTTTGCTTCTAAAACTTCTGCACCTTCAGTAGCTAAGATACCGTTGAAACGTTCAACTAACGCTTTTTTAGCATCTTCCTCAATGTTTGGGCGTACGATGTACATAACTTCATATGTTCTCATTTTATATTTGCACCTCCTTGTGGTCTATACGGCTTATCAATCTTAAAACAGATAAGCAAGGAATAATTTTCATTACTCACAATAAAGAATTATATCATGCGTCATTACTTTTTACAATAATAATTCAAACTACTCTTCATATCATTTTTGACATTAATTCATTTGAAATTTTCTATGATATTTTTAAAAATACACTTCACAAAAGCGAACACATGTTCTATAATAGCTGTGAGGTGATAAGGAATGAATTTAAATATTGATTGGTCTAAAGATTTTCAAGAATTCCAAGAGATACTTAATAGTGGCATTCATCCTGAATGGCTTTATTGTGCAAAGGCTAATCTTGTTTTAGAGCCTGCTTATACTGGCGAAGGCAAACAATTTTTCAGCACTCAAGATATTATTAACGCGAGTAAAATTATTCCATTCTTTTAATAAATTATAAGCATAATTAAAAGAGGCGAACAATTGATTCCGCCTCTTCTACATATATTCTATTTAATTAACTTCACTCTATCGTTTATACATTAAATCTGAAATGAACGATGTCGCCATCTTGCATAATATATTCTTTACCTTCTAATCGTTGTCTGCCCGCTTCTTTAGCGCCACTTTCGCCACCATATTGTACATAGTCGTCATAACTTGTTACTTCGGCACGGATAAATCCACGTTCAAAATCAGTATGAATGATACCAGCACATTGAGGTGCAGTCATACCTTGTTTAAATGTCCAAGCACGTACTTCTTGCACACCAGCAGTAAAATATGTTGATAATCCTAATAATTCATAAGTTGTTCTAATTAATCGATCTAATCCTGGTTCTTCGATACCTAAATCTTCTAAGAACATTTCTTTATCTTCATCATCTAATGTAGCAATTTCTTCTTCAATTTTTGCACTAATAACAATCACTTCAGAGTCTTCTTGCGCTGCATATTCACGAATCGCTTTTACTTTATCATTATCATCATCACCAATTTCATCTTCACCAACATTAGCGATATAAAGCATTTTTTTAGACGTCAGTAATTGCGCTTGATTCACCCATTTTTGATCTTCTTCATTAAAGTCAATACTACGAGCGGGTTTACCATTTTCTAAAGCTTCTTTAATAGTTGTTAAAATACGCACTTCCATTTCAGCAGTCTTATCTTTTTGACGTGCCAATTTTTCAATTCTAGGTAAGCGTTTTTCAACTGATTCTAAGTCTGCAAGTACTAATTCCATATTGATAACTTCGATGTCATCAATTGGATCAACTCGACCAGCTACATGTGTTACATTATCATCGTCAAAAGCACGAACAACCTGACAAATTGCATCTACTTCTCTAATATGTGATAAGAATTTATTACCTAAACCTTCACCTTTAGAAGCACCTTTAACAATTCCGGCAATATCTGTAAATTCAAATGTAGTAGGTAATGTTTTTTTAGGTTGAACCATTTCTTCTAATTTAAGTAGTCTTGCATCTGGCACTTCTACAATACCCACGTTTGGGTCTATAGTTGCAAACGGATAGTTTGCTGCCAAGGCACCCGCCTTTGTAATTGCATTAAATAATGTTGATTTACCAACGTTTGGTAAGCCAACGATACCTGCTGTTAAAGCCATGAATCATTCTCCTATCTTTGTGTATCATCCTGAGATACGATGATTTTTTTTAGTTTTTTATCAAACGTTTGACGTGGAATCATAATGCTTCGTTGACAATTTTCACACTTAATTCTAATGTCAGCACCCATTCTAATAATTTTAAAACGATTGGTTCCACACGCATGTTGTTTTTTCATTTCTACTATATCATTTATTCCATATTTTGACGCCATTAAATATGACCTCCATGTATTATAAACTACTAAACACCGTTTTCACTATGATTAAAAGGTGTCATTATTGGTTGTGGTGTCTTAATACCTTCTTGTAAAAACATTTTTTGTACTTCTTTACGAATAATACGCGCACCAGAGAAACCTTCACCTGGTATAGTTTCTGCTGAAACCCTTAATATTACTCTAGTATCTTCAAAGGCATCAATACCAATCACAACAGGATCACTTACAAATAAATAATATTTACTACGCAGAGATGTAAATAATTTGTTTAATTTCTTCTCAACATTATCAATATTTTCATCTACAGATACTGGAATTTTAACAATTGCTGTTCCATTCGTAATTGAGTAATTCGTTATTTCACCCATACTACTATTTGGCAAGATTGTAAGTTCCCCAGATATTGTATTAATGCGTGTTGAACGGAGTCCAATTGATTTAACTGTTCCCTCTGCTACAGTTGTACCACCGTTATTTATCTTAACATAATCACCTACATCAAATTGGCTTTCAAATATAATAAAGAATCCTGTAATTACGTCTTTAACTATAGTTTGAGCACCAAAACCTACTGCTAAGCCTACGACACCAGCACTGGCAATTACCCCTTCAACACTAATGCCAAATTTACTTAAAATGGTAGTGATAACTATAAACCACACGATATATTTAACAACATTTTGCACCAATGATATTAATGTTTTGGAACGTTTTTTATTACCCTTTTTACTCTTGTTTTGTATTTTAAATCCTTGGGCAATCATTTTATCTAGTATTTTAATTACGATTAATGCAACGATAATATATATAATTATCATCGCTAATTTAGTAGCGACACTTTCATATGTTTCAATTTTAGTTAATGGTTCGAATAGCGATGAAATAATACTCATAACTTGATCCATAATTAGCGTTACTCCTTTCTATATAGCCTCAAATAATTTTATTAATATTGTTGTATTCTTCCAACCTACTGAAGTCGCATCATCTTCAAAGAATATAGATAACTATCGATATATCTATAGATTCACAAAGTGATATTATATAAAATTGTGTAACTATTTACCATACTTACGATTTAATTGTTCAATGATTCTCACAAAGTCATCTTGTGATTCAAACTCAAATGAGATTTTGCCGACTGATTTTTTTATCGATATATCTACTTTTGCGCCATACTGTTCTCGCAGCTGTCGTTCTTGTTGCTTTATAAATTTAGGCTTAGTTATATCTACTTTGTCTGTTTCCGACTTTGACGAAACATTTTTTAATTCATTAACATGATTTTCTAAATATCTGACACTCCACTTTTCTTTAACAACCCGTTTCGCTAACCTAAGCATTTGTTGTTCATCTTTAATTGCCAATAACGTTCGTCCATGTGCACTTGTCAGTCGCCCATCTTTTACCATGTCAGCAATCTTTTTCGGTAAATGTAATAACCTCAACATATTCGCTATATACGGGCGCGACTTACTCAATCGCTTCGCTACTTCTTGTTGTGTAATTTTCAAATCTGTCATCAAACGTTGATAACTTTCAGCTTCTTCAATCGCATTTAAGTCTTCTCTTTGTAAATTTTCGATGACCGCCAGTTCCATCATATCTTCATCTGTTAAATCTTTGATAATCGCTGATACGTATTTTAGACCAGCAATTTTCGAAGCTCTAAACCTTCTTTCACCAACTACAATGTAATAGCCTTGTACTGTTTTTCTAAGCACAATTGGTTGCAAAATACCATATTGCTTAATTGAATCTGCCAAATCATTTAAATGATTTTCATCGAAAGTTTTTCGGGGCTGATACGGATTCGGTTTGATATCCGATATATCTATTTGCTTAATTTGTTCATCTTTTGTTTTAGTAATACGTTGATCTTCACTTTTTGACAATTCACTCACATCACTTTTTATTTGATAACAACAGTTAAATATATTTTATGTATTCTAAATGAGTCAGACAACCATTAACCACACTTTATTTAAAAAATAATTCATTTTTCAACTTCAAGATACCAATTACAATTTCACAAACAAATTAACTTTTAAATCAAAATTTTCTGAATAATTGTTGACAAATCTTTTTTTACTCTGTAAGCTAATTAATATCTTATAACAGTTTAATGAAACGTAAACACAATAAAGAGGAAAGTAAAACACACCCTGCTTATACAGAGAGTCTTTAGTAGCTGAGAGAAGATTTTGAAAGCGTGTTTGAAAATGGCCTTGGAGTGTTGATGCCAATATGAGGTGTCTACGGGTTCGCCCGTTATAGCGATACAGTATTAACATTGATGTTAAATGGCGTACTGGATTCTTTACGCACGATTTTTGTTAATAAGTATGGGATATCACATTACTATATCCTTACTTACTGACTTTAATTGTGATAATTGTTCAGTAAGCATATTTACTTTTAATGCGTACTGAATAAGGTTATTTCAGCGATGGAATAACAAATAAAGGTGGTACCGCGAAACATAAGCTTTCGTCCTTTTTATCCGATTCATTCGGGTACGAAGGACGGAAGCTTTTTATTTTTTCTTACAGGAGGGTCTTAATATGAAGGATACACAGTTAGCCCAAATCACATTAACTGATGATTCAACCGGTGCTATAGCGAATCCAATCCATTTATCTACTGCCTACAAGCATCCAAAACTAGGACAATCGACAGGATTTGATTACACACGTACTAAAAATCCTACACGTTCAACATTTGAAACCTGTTTTGCCAAACTCGAACATGGTGTTGCTTCATTCGCTACATCAAGTGGAATGTCCGCCATTCAATTAATATGTAATTTATTTAAACCACACGATGAAATTTTAGTTTCATTCGATTTATACGGCGGCACATTTAGATTATTTGAATTTTACGAGCAACAATACGATATAAAATTTAAGTACGTTGATTTTACAGATTATGAACAAGTTGAAAAAGAAATCACTGATAAAACAGTAGCATTATTCATTGAACCAATATCTAACCCACAAATGATTGCTATTGATGTAAAACCGTACTATCAACTTTGTAAAGCTAAAGGCTTATTGTCAATTATCGACAATACTTTTTTAACACCTTATCTTTCAACACCATTAGCAGAAGGTGCTGATATAGTCTTACATTCAGCTACGAAATATATTGGTGGACATAACGATGTACTAGCAGGTGTCGTAACCGTCAAAGATGAATCACTCGCGCAACAGTTGTTTGATTTTCACAACATGACTGGCGCAACACTTTCACCAATAGATAGGATAGTTATTTGTTGTTACGTGGACTTAAAACTTTGCATTTACGCATTGAACGTGCGCAATCAAACGCAAGAAAACTTGCTAAAAAATGTCAGTCACTTCAAGCAATTGACGAAGTACTATATAGCGGGCAAACTGGCATGCTTAGTTTAAGACTTAACAAGGCCTATAGCGTCGCTAAATTATTAGAAAATTTAGACATTTGTATTTTTGCAGAAAGTTTAGGAGGTACTGAAACATTAGTGACCTTCCCTTACACACAAACACATGTTGATATGCCAGATGCTGAAAAAGATAAACGTGGCATTGATGAGTATTTAATCCGCTTATCACTAGGCGTTGAAAATTATGAAGACATCGAACGCGATATCATCCAAGCATTAGATAAAGCTCAGATTGGAGAGATTGTATGACACTTTCAAAAGAGACAGAAGTGATATTCGATTGGCGTAGAGGTGTGGAATATCATTCAGCTAACCCACCACTCTATGATTCTTCAACATTCCATCAAACAAGTCTTGGTGGCGATGTTAAATATGATTATGCACGAAGTGGGAACCCTAACCGTGAACTTTTAGAAGAGAAGCTAGCACGATTAGAACAGGGAAAATTCGCTTTTGCTTTTGCATCAGGTATTGCTGCTATTTCAGCAGTACTTTTGACTTTCAAATCTGGTGATCATGTCATCTTACCCGATGATGTATATGGCGGTACTTTTCGCCTCACTGAGCAAATTTTGAATCGTTTTAATATTGAATTTACAACCGTAGATACTACCAAGCTCGAACAAATCGAGGGTGCCATTCAATCAAACACAAAATTAATTTATATCGAAACACCATCGAATCCCTGTTTTAAAATTACTGATATCAAAGCTGTTTCTAAAATAGCCGAAAAGCATGAACTACTGGTAGCTGTGGACAATACATTTATGACACCGTTAGGTCAATCACCTTTATTACTTGGCGCTGATATTGTCATTCATAGTGCTACAAAATTTTTAAGTGGACATAGCGATTTAATTGCTGGTGCTGTCATTACTAATAATGAGGCAATTAGTGAAGCTCTTTATTTAATACAAAATGGTACAGGCAATATGTTATCTGCTCAAGATAGCTGGACGCTTGCTAAACATTTAAAAACATTTCCAATCAGATTTAAACAATCTGTCGAAAACGCTCAAAAAATCGTGTCATTTTTAATAAAGCAAGATGAAATTTCAGAAGTTTATTATCCGGGACTCACTGCTGCTCATTTAGAACAAGCTAAAAATGGCGGTGCCGTTATTGGCTTTCGTTTAGCTGATGAGTCTAAAGCACAACAATTTGTCGATGCACTGACATTACCACTCGTTTCAGTGAGTCTGGGCGGTGTTGAAACGATCCTTTCACATCCAGCAACAATGTCTCACGCTGCACTACCTGAAAAAGTGAGACAAGAACGTGGTATCACTTTCGGTCTATTCCGATTAAGCGTTGGTCTCGAAGATCCTGATGAACTCATTGCAGACATCAAATACGCATTAAAGGAGGCATTCAATGAGTCAATTCCTCACACAATTGAAAGATAATGTTTTAGTAGCTGATGGCGCTATTGGAACCATTTTATACTCTGAAGGTTTAGACACCTGCCCAGAAGCATATAACCTTAGCCATCCAGATAAAGTTGAACGCATCCATCGTTCATATATCGAAGCTGGTGCTGATGTCATTCAAACCAATACTTATGGTGCAAATTTCGAAAAGTTAAAACGATTCGGTCTCGAAGATAAAGTTAAAGCAATACATCAAGCCGCCGTTCGCATCGCAAAAAAAGCAGCAACTAAAGATACGTATATATTAGGCACAGTTGGTGGGTTTAGAGGTATCAAACAAGAGGATATCAGCTTACAAACTATTCTTTATCATACTGAAATTCAAATAGACACCTTAATTGAAGAAGGCGTTGACGCGCTACTTTTCGAAACGTATTACGACCTAGAAGAGCTAACAAATGTCATTTCACGAACGAGAAAGAAATACGACATTCCAATCATTGCTCAATTAACCGCTTCAAACACAAATTACTTAGTTAATGGTCAGGCAATCAATGAAGGATTAAAACAACTCGTTCAATGTGGTGCAAACATCGTGGGACTCAATTGTCATCATGGCCCGCACCATATGCAAGAGTCTTTCACACATATTGAATTACCAGAGCACGCATACTTATCTTGTTATCCAAATGCCAGCTTATTAGATATTGAAAATAGTGAATTTAAGTATAGTGACAATGCACAATATTTCGGTCAAGTTGCTCAAAATCTAATTCGCGAAGGTATTCGTTTAATTGGTGGTTGCTGTGGTACAACGCCTGAGCACATCAAATTTATTAAAGAATCTATTCAGACACTTAAACCTGTTAATGACAAAAAAGTGATTCCGATACCAACGAAAGCACTTTTCAATCCATCTCAAAATAAAGTTAGACAATCATTAACATCTAAGGTTCAAGAACGTCCAACCGTTATTATCGAATTGGATACACCGAAACATTTAGACACGGATAGATTTTTTGAAAATATCGCTAAACTTGATAAAGCTAATGTAGATGCGGTAACACTCGCAGATAATTCATTGGCAACTGTCAGAATTAGCAACATTGCTGCTGCAAGCTTAATTAAACAATATTACAATATTGAACCACTCGTACATATTACATGTCGAGACCGAAACTTAATCGGCTTGCAGTCCCATTTACTTGGATTATCGCTCATTGGCGTTAACGAAATATTAGCCATAACTGGTGATCCTTCAAAAGTTGGTCACTTACCAGGTGCAACCAATGTCTATGATGTTAATTCTAAAGGATTAACTGAACTCGCTCTAAGATTTAATCAAGGTATTAACACTGACGGTGATGCGCTGAAGAAACGTACACACTTCAACATCGCTGGCGCCTTTAACCCTAATGTTCGTAAATTAGATGGTGCCGTAAAACGACTAGAGAAAAAGATAGAAAGCGGAATGTCTTATTTTATAACACAACCCGTGTACAGCAAAGAGAAAATCATTGAAATTTACCATGCCACTAAGCACTTGAACAAACCATTTTTCATAGGCATTATGCCTATCGCAAGTTACAAAAACGCACTCTTTTTGCATAATGAAGTGCCAGGAATCAAGATGTCAGATGAAATTTTACAACAATTTGAAGCAGTTAAAGATGATAAAGCCAAAACACGAGAACTAAGTCTTAAGCTTTCAAAGGATTTAATCGATACTGTTCATGAATATTTTAATGGTTTATACATTATCACACCGTTTCAAAATGTCGAAGATTCATTAGAACTTGCAGCATACTCAAAATCTATTACTGCTCACAAGGAGGCAATATTATGACAACAATTAAAACATCAAACTTAGGATTCCCAAGATTAGGTAGAAAAAGAGAATGGAAAAAAGCCATCGAAAGTTATTGGGCAAAGAAGATTTCTAAAGAAGAATTAGATCAAACATTAACAGATCTACATAAAGAAAATTTATTATTACAAAAGTACTATCACTTAGATAGCATCCCAGTTGGTGATTTCTCTTTATATGACCATATTTTAGATACGTCATTATTATTCAATATCATCCCTGAACGTTTCCAAGGTAGAACTATCGATGATGACTTATTATTTGATATTGCTCGCGGTAATAAAGACCATGTTGCAAGTGCACTTATAAAATGGTTTAACACTAACTATCACTACATCGTACCTGAATGGGACAATGTTGAACCTAAAGTGAGTCGCAACGTATTATTAGATCGCTTTAAATACGCGCAATCTTTAAACGTTAACGCTCACCCTGTCATTGTTGGTCCGATTACTTTTGTTAAATTATCAAAAGGCGGTCACCAAACTTTTGAAGAAAAAGTTAAAACGTTATTACCACTTTATAAAGAAGTGTTTGAATCATTAATTGATGCAGGTGCTGAGTACATTCAAGTTGATGAGCCAATCTTAGTTACAGACGACAGTGAAAGCTATGAAAATATTACACGTGAAGCTTATGACTATTTCGAAAAAGCTGGTGTTGCTAAAAAATTAGTCATTCAAACATACTTCGAACGTGCACATCTTAAATTCTTAAGTTCTTTACCTGTTGGTGGTTTAGGTTTAGACTTTGTCCATGATAATGGCTATAACCTTAAACAAATTGAAGCAGGAGATTTTGATAAATCAAAAACATTATACGCTGGAATTATTGATGGTCGTAATGTATGGGCAAGTGACATTGAATCTAAAAAAGTCTTAATCGATAAATTGTTAGCACACACGAATGAGCTTGTCATTCAACCATCATCTTCATTATTACATGTTCCAGTATCTTTAGATGATGAAACATTAGATACAAGTGTTGGCGAAGGCTTAAGCTTTGCAACTGAAAAATTAGACGAATTAGATGCATTGCGTCGCCTATTTAATCAAAACGATAGTGTTAAATATGATAAATTAAAAGCACGTTATGAGCGTTTCCAAAATCAATCATTCAAAAACTTAGATTATGATTTCGAAAGCGTGCGTACTTCAAGACAATCACCATTCGCGCAACGTATTGACCAACAACAAAAACGTTTGAACTTACCGGATTTACCAACAACAACTATTGGATCATTCCCACAAAGCCGAGAAGTTCGAAAATACCGTGCAGATTGGAAAAACAAACGCATTACAGACGAAGCATATGAAACATTCTTAAAAAATGAAATTGCTCGATGGATTAAAATTCAAGAAGACATCGGCTTAGATGTATTAGTTCACGGTGAATTTGAACGTAATGACATGGTTGAATTCTTCGGAGAAAAATTACAAGGTTTCTTAGTAACTAAATTCGGTTGGGTGCAATCATATGGTTCACGTGCCGTAAAACCACCAATCATTTATGGTGACGTAAAATGGACAGCGCCTTTAACTGTTGATGAAACAGTTTATGCACAAAGCTTAACAGATAAACCAGTTAAAGGTATGTTAACTGGACCTGTAACAATTCTAAACTGGTCATTTGAACGTGTTGATTTACCACGTAAAGTTGTTCAAGATCAAATTGCTTTAGCAATCAACGAAGAAGTATTAGCACTTGAAGCTGCAGGAATCAAAGTTATCCAAGTTGACGAACCTGCATTACGTGAAGGCTTACCATTACGCTCTGAATATCACGAACAATATCTTAAAGATGCTGTTTTATCATTTAAACTTGCAACGTCTTCAGTTCGTGATGAAACTCAAATCCATACACATATGTGTTATTCTCAATTCGGTCAAATCATTCATGCTATTCATGACTTAGATGCTGATGTTATTTCAATTGAAACATCTCGTAGCCATGGTGATTTAATTAAAGACTTTGAAGATATTAATTATGATTTAGGTATTGGTCTAGGTGTATATGATATTCATAGTCCACGTATTCCAACAAAAGAAGAAATTACTACAGCAATCAATCGTTCACTACAACAAATCGACCGCTCATTATTCTGGGTAAACCCTGACTGTGGATTGAAAACGCGAAAAGAAGAAGAAGTTAAAGATGCATTGACTGTACTTGTGAATGCTGTTAAAGCTAAACGTCAAGAATAATCGCAGCATTTATCATATAATAAACTAAAAACGGGTGATTTTATGACACAATATCCTTTATGGCAACAATTAAATACTTTAAAACAAGCAACTTGGGTTGATTTAACGCATACATTTGATCCAGAAATACCACGTTTTAGTGAGTTTGAAAAAGGTGAAGTTTCAACTTTATTCACGGTTAAAGATCATGGTTTCTATGTGCAACGTTGGAATATTGTAACGCAATATGGTACTCACATTGATGCACCAATCCACTTTGTCGAGAACAAACGTTATTTAGAAGACATTGATTTAAAAGAATTGGTATTGCCGTTAATTGTATTAGACTTTTCAACAGAAGTAGCGAACAACAATGATTTCATCGTAACACGTGCGCATATAGAAGCATGGGAAAAAGAGCATGGTACTATTGAACCTGGCACTTTTGTTGCACTTCGTACCGATTGGTCAAAACGTTGGCCTAATATTGAAACGTTTGAAAACAAAGATTCGAACGGACAACAACATGCACCGGGTTGGGGATTAGATGCTTTGAAGTACTTAATTGAAGAACGCCGTGTTGAAGCTGTTGGTCATGAAACATTCGATACCGATGCATCTGTGGACGTTGTAAAAAATGGTGATTTAGTTGGCGAACGTTATATTCTTGGTCAGGATAAATACCAAGTCGAGTTATTAACTAATTTAGATCAATTACCAACTCGTGGCGCCATCATTTACGCTATCAGCCCTAAACCAAAAGATGCACCTGGGTTCCCTGTTAGAGCATTTGCAATTAAACCATCAAATGACTAATATTACCCAATAAATCCATAAACAAATAAAAACAGGTTATGCCAACATGTAATTAATACTGTTGTGATAACCTGTTTTCTTATTATTTATACTTTGATACAACTGCAGCGATAGCTTGACCGCCACCAATACACAATGATGTTAAACCAGTTTCGACTTCATCATTCAGTTGATGCAATAATGTCACTAATACTCTAGCACCAGATGCACCAATAGGGTGTCCTAATGCAATGGCACCACCTTTAGCATTCACCTTTTCAGGAGGTAATTTTAATTCGCGATCTACAGCTAATGATTGTGCTGCAAATGCTTCATTTAATTCAAATACATCAATATCGCTTAATTCTTTTTTACTACGTTTCAAAGCCTTTTCAACAGCGCCAACTGGTGCAATACCCATAATAGAAGGATCTACACCATGACTTCCAAAGCCATCAAGCACTGCCAATGGTTCGATATTTAATTCTTTAGCTTTGTCTTCTGACATGACTAACATCATCGCAGCACCATCATTGATTCCTGATGCATTACCTGCTGTAACTGTACCGTCTTTTTTGAAAGCTGATCTTAAGCGACTTAATTTTTCAACTGATACATTTTTACGTACACCTTCATCCTTAGTGACAACGATTGGTTCACCTTTACGTTGCGGAATCGATACTGGAACTATTTCACTATCAAATTCACCATTTTGTTGTGCACGTACTGCTTTTTGTTGTGAGTTTACAGCAAATGTATCTTGTTCTTCTCTTGAAATACCATATTGCTCTACTAAATTTTCAGCAGTAATACCCATATGATATTGATTAAATACATCTGTTAAACCATCATATACCATGCTATCAACCATTGATTGATGTCCCATTTTAAAACCAAAGCGACTGTTGTTGACAAGCATTGGTGATTGAGACATATTCTCCATACCGCCAGCTAGCACGATGTCATTTTCATCAGTCACAATAGATTGATATGCTAATTGAATCGACTTTAACCCAGAACCACATACTTTATTCACTGTAAATGCAGGTACTGTCTCTGGTAAGCCACCTTTCATAGCAGCAATTCGTGCTGGATTTTGTCCTTGTCCTGCTTGTAGTACGTTACCGATGATGACTTCATTAATCTCACTTGGATTCAAACCCGTCTCTTTAATAATATGTTCTATTAAAGTCGCACCTAAATCATAGGCTGGCACGTCTTTAAACGCACCTCCAAAAACGCCAATAGGTGTCCTGTATGCTGCTGCTAATACGACTCTCGTCATGTCATATTCATCTCCTTATGATATATACAATTTTATTACTAATACGTCTAATGAACCAATACGCCACTAACATCCAATTTATGAAACCAATTGCTACGTATGTTACATTTTCATTCTTGTTATGCATTTAACAAATCATATTATACAATGATGTAATTTGTTTGGGCAATCGGGAACGTAAACGGTTTCACTTTAACATTTCACACTCTTAAATATGCTCTATCATCCTCATCTATAGTACAAAATTATGCTTTGATTTACCACAAATTATCATTAATCATTTCGCGTAATGACTCTAATTAAATACTATCTATCATTGCATCGCTATTCACAGCTTGTTTCACCATCAATTTCACCATCTACTTTTTCAAACCATGACGTCTCTAGTCAAATATTAAATCGCTGATGATTGTTAATTCCGCAATTACCTTGCAGTCACCTCTCCTTCCACTTCATCGCCAAATCTGCCCCTATTCACTAGAAAAAATAAATAGTATACTTAGTAAATTAATTACACATATTAAAGGAGTTAAAATTTTATGGTTAATGCATTAACACCAAAACATTTAGCTGAAAAGCGTGCAGGATTCCATGAGTTGTTCTTTGATTTAATTTTCGTCTATGCCATTCAAAAAATTGCACATGTGATTTTAACAACACAAAATGGTTCCATTTCAGCTGATTTATTTTTCAAATACATCGTCATGAGTTTGTTCTTATGGTTAATGTGGTCTCATCAAACATTTTTTACAAATCGATTTGGTCAAGTTACATTCAAAGACGTCTCGTTTATGATGTTTAATATGTTTATCATGGTCTTCCTATCTAACAGCCTATATCCGGACTTTGAAAAGACATTCTTCCCATTCTTCTTATGCGTGGCAATTATGTATTTAAGTATCGGATTACAGTATTTATTACATATACGTACAGGATTAGATTATGGCGATAAGCGTACATGTCAAGCTTTTGCGACCGTAGCCTTTGTGATTTCATTTTTATCATTTCTATCATTAGTACTACCACAAAGTATCCATTACATCCCTGGATTTTTAGGCGTATTCATTGCAGCGACAGGACTTATTCCATTTCAGAAATATCTTGTATTATCACCTGTTAATATGATGCATTTAGTAGAACGTTTTTCGTTACTAACAATTATTATCTTTGGCGAGGTACTGGTTGGTTTAGCTTCGTCATCATTTAGCATTGATCATTTTAGTTACATTTATATATTCCAATTTATGATTTTAATTAGTCTTTTCGGTGTTTATTGGATCATTACTGAAAATTACATCAATCATAAATTGTCATCTATCGGTTTTCGTTTATCGTATACGCATTTATTAATCAATATCGCTTTAGGTGTGATTAATGCCGCAATTGTTTTTAGTAATAACAATAAACTAAATGACTTGTTTGAAATTAATATGATGTATATCAGTGTTTTAATATTCTATATTGGATTATGGTTAATCACGCCTTATTTCCATAATGAACTGACAAACGCAAAATATATTTCTTCTTCACTAGGCATACTTGTAGTATCATATATCATCAGCCTTATCTTTAAAGGGCATGACCAAGTAATGATTATCTCGGTATCCGTTGCGACTTTCTGCATCATGCTCATCTATTTTAAAAATCAACGTCTACGTCAAAGTGATGAATAGATAACATTAATCTCGATCAATGTATTTGAACTGCATCCAAAAATATTGTGCTTCACAGTATACTTTTGAGACAATCATCAGTTATGATACATGATCGAGTTTTTATATTTCCAAGGAAATCATTGGCATATACCATCATCAATTGATACACACAAATAAATTTCAGCAACATACTCAATAATATATACACGTTAATCCTCACTATAAAAGGATACAATTCCCACACAACCTAATCTTCTAAAAACAAATGATATGATATAGAGATGTCACCTCAACCTATCATCCCGCATTTCATTCCACAACACCAAAAAGAGCCTGAGACATAAATCAATGTTCAATGCTCTACAAAGTTATATTGGCAGTAGTTGACTGAACGAAAATGCGCTTGTAACAAGCTTTTTTCAATTCTAGTCAACCTTGCCGGGGTGGGACGACGAAATAAATTTTGCGAAAATATCATTTCTGTCCCACTCCCTAAATATTATTTCAATGACTAGCTTCACACCAAGAATATTGATTATAGTTCTTGTTTGTTAAAAATTTTAATAGACAATATATAAGAAACGCTCGTTATAACTATACCAATGACCGCATATGCTATGACAACTAGCCATCCTTCAGTGCTAATTTTTTCAAATTCTAATGCAGATGCACCACTAACCATACCATATATAAAGAAAAAGACCACGAAAGAAAAAAGTAGTAGTATAGATGCAAATATCATAATGACATTAGAGTTTTCAGCGCCAAATTTAAATGTCAATGGGAAAATGATAGAGTATGCCCCTATGATACCAAAACTCATTAAACCTGACATAATACCAATCATCACACTTTGGGTCACGATCGTAGTCACAACTAATCCAATCATTAAACTTGCACCGAATAAGATTAAATAAAAGGCAAAGTATGACTTAATATAATCACTACGTTTAACCGGTAAAGTAGATACATAATACATCCATCTTGAGTCTTTTTCATGTTTAATATTATCAGTAATAGGTGTGATTAACATAACCCCAGCCATTGCCGAACTCATCAACGGATTAAACACTGCAAAGTATCCCGCAGCTATGATAGCGACTATAAAATAAATATATGTTTGCTTTCTCGTTGCATAAAAACTACTTAGGAACATACCTTTCATTATACTTCACCTCGCATTATGATTTTCGTAGCGTCATCAATGTGTTTTAAAGGTTCTGCATTTTCAATTTCTGCATAATCTTTAACTAAAATTTGATATTTCCCCTTTGACAATCTAGAAGCTATAATTAAATGCTTAGGAATTTCAACATCTTTATCTTCTGTCGTAACAATTCCATATTGTGCTAAAAGTATATCTTTCTGTTCAGTTAAAATCATTCGTCCATCTTTCATAAACACTAATTTATCCGCTAATTGTTCTATATCTTCAGAAATATGCGATGATATTAAGATGCCTCCACCTTGCGCGACAAAATCTTCTAATAGTTCCATTACTTCTTCTCGTCCAGAAACATCCATACCCGCAGTTGCTTC
Source organism: Staphylococcus sp. GDB20D11A (assembly GCF_016893255.1). Classification (NCBI taxonomy): domain Bacteria; kingdom Bacillati; phylum Bacillota; class Bacilli; order Caryophanales; family Staphylococcaceae; genus Staphylococcus; species Staphylococcus sp. GDB20D11A. The sequence continues at coordinate 125,996 of NZ_JAFEPJ010000001.1, read as the reverse complement.
ATCTAAGATCAATAGCTTCACATCATGAGAAAGCGCAATCGTCAAAGCTATCTTCATTCGCATCCCTCTTGAAAAAGTTTTAATTTTAGTTTGTAGTGGCAACTCGAAATATTTGATTAAATCAAAGAATTTTTGACTATTCCAAGTCGTATAAATAGATTGAAATACTTTATCTATATCTTTAATAGTCAATTTATTAGGTACTCTCAAATCATCAAACACAACACCTATGTGTTCTTTATATTCGACATCACCCGCAGCATGCTCTTCCCCAAAAAATGTGATACTACCGTTATCTTTATGTCGATTACCTACTAGAATATTAATTAATGTCGATTTACCTGAGCCATTTTTCCCGATTAATCCTACTGTCTCATTAGTAGCAATCGTTAAAGATGCATCTTGTAATTTAAATTCCGAATCTTTGTATTGTTTGTTCACACGATCTACGTTTAACAATGTTGTCATATCCATGCTCCTCTTTGTTTAATTTTAATAAAAACGTCTTCTCTTCAATAAATAACTAAAGGCGTTATATATGAAAATAGCAATGATAAGTAGCAAACTAAAGCTTTGATTAATTCCTGTAGCAATTGAATAAGACCCTATAAAAATAATGGCTAGTATCAATATGGATAAGTTGATCGCATATGTTTTAAATAATGCAATTAATTCTATATGGCGTTCACCTTCATCCAATATTTCCAATCGCTTTTCAGTGTAATTCTTATCTGCAATTTTTGGCATTCTATCATCAAATCTTCTATTAAACAGCGTAAATTGTGTATTGAAAATAGCACTAGCAAAAAATGGTATTAAAAAGAATAGTATTGCATCTGCTTCAGCATGCCCTACCACAAAAATAAGCAATACTAAAAAAGCAATAACTGTCTGCAGAATACTTAATATACTTCCATTTAAAACATAACGATTCGCAAGCAACTCATATTGATCTGTTGCATCGATATCTACCTCTTCATCTACAAGTCGCTTATACTTCAATGCACGTTTTTGATTCATCAAAACAATGGCTTCTACCAATATGATAATAATAGTCGCAACAATCGATATTACAACGACATTGTTATATGTCGCAAACGTCAAGTTCTCAATACCCAATCCATCAAAGTTACCTAAAATTCCACCTATGATACCTCCTACAAGTCCACCCAGTAAAAGATATCCGATATATCTTAGTATTTTCATGCCTCATCCTCCTCAATAATAAAAATAGTTTCCACCGTTTCATTGAAGATACGAGCAATCTTTATTGCCGTTAATACTGATGGCATAAAATTGTTTCGCTCAATTAGAGAAATGGTTTGTCTTGAAACACCAGCTAGTTTGGCAAGCTGCGTTTGATTTAAGCCATCTCGTGCTCGTAACTCTTTCAATCGATTACGCACATCGCATCAACTCCTTAATCCTACTGTAAATGATATTTGTCTTTTTGACAACTATATTTGTCAAAAAGACACAAAAAAATATAAATGTCCACCTATGTATGACATTTTGAAACAAACACCTCAACGCCTACAAGTCATAATTGTTTACATTCGTTACACCTTCCTGCATAATTAACAGCATTCTAATTTTAGTATGATGCACGCATTTTCACTAAATCAAACCATTCAAAGGAGACTATTATGGCATTTACATTATCTGAAATCCAACAAGCACATCAACAATATACTGGTGTCGATTTTCCAAAACTATTCAAAGCATTTAAGGATATGGGTATGACGTACAATATTGTTAATATTCAAGATGGCACTGCAACATACGTACATCAATCAGAAGATGATATTGTTACTTCATCTGTAAAAAGTAATCATCCTGTCGCTCCAAGTTCAAATCAATCTATCGTTCAAGATGTATTAACTAGACATCAACAAGGACAAACAGATTTCGAAACATTTTGTGATGAAATGGCTGAAGCTGGTATTTATAAATGGCATATCGATATTCAAGCTGGTACTTGTACTTATATCGACTTGAAAGAACAAGCTATCATTTCAGAATTAATACCTCAGTAAAATGTGTTTATAGCAATATTTTAATTATTATATAAAATATTGTTGATAATCATTATCGTTCGGTATAAAGTAAATACTATATACTACTTATGAGTGAGGTTGATTATCATGATAACTAACACTTTTATTTTAGGCATCACAGGCCCAACAAGTCTTGTCGTCATTAGCATTATCGCTTTAATTATTTTTGGTCCGAAAAAATTACCACAATTTGGTCGTGCTATCGGTTCTACTTTAAAAGAATTTAAATCTGCAACAGAAGATTTAGATAAAGAGTCTCACGATACACCCAGTAAGGAATCGAAGCAACAGCGAGAGCAATAGTACTGATGATACATTAATGGTTCACTTTAGCGAACTACGCCAACGGTTAGTAAAAATTTTATTGTCGTTCGGCATTACGGTCATCGTCGTATATGTTTCATCATTTTGGTGGATGACACCATTCATAACGTATATTACCCGTGCACATGTGTCCTTACATGCATTTTCATTCACAGAAATGATCCAAATATACGTGATGATTATATTTTTCATCGCGTTTTGTTTCATTTCACCAGTCATGTTTTATCAATTGTGGGCATTCATTGCGCCTGGATTACATAATAATGAACGTCAATTTATTTATAAATATAGTTTTTTCAGCGTGTTATTATTCTGTGCTGGCGTCGCTTTTGCATTTTATGTTGGCTTTCCAATGATCATTCAATTCGCGTTAAAATTATCATTAACTTTAAACATTTCGCCTGTCATTGGCTTTAAAGCATATTTGATTGAACTCATACGTTGGTTATTTACATTTGGCATTCTATTTCAATTACCAATATTATTTATGGGTCTTGCAAAATTCGGTCTTATAGATACATATTCTTTGAAACATTATCGTAAATATATTTATTTTGCTTGCTTTGTGCTGGCGAGTATCATTGCACCACCAGACATAACATTAAATATATTACTCACATTGCCACTCATATTGCTCTTTGAGTTCAGTATGTTCATCGTTAAATTCACATGCCGCGGTGAACCACCAACGCAATGACCTTATACGAATCAATACTGCAATACTTACAATGCAACAACATCACAATAGCCAATAAAAGAACAATGTAGCACCTCAGATTATATCAATACTGCAGCTAACTAACATTGCGTTAATCAGAATACAGCATCGGATTAAACCGTGATATCTACATCTCTGCAATGCAACGAGAACCAACAATGCCGCGATATCTGCAATGCTACGATAATCCGCCATACAGCAACAAAAAAAACAGGCACTCGGCCTGTTTTTTATTTTTTAAATTTAAAGATTAAGATAGCAACTACCATAATATAGGCAGCTTGTGCTATTAATGGTTCATAACTTGGATAGAAGCCCAACCAGTTAATCGTTGGGAATCCTTCAATAACATGTCTTGGCATCACACCTAATAATTGTAATTTTTGAATACTTACGCCAAGCATTTTGAATCCCATAATAAAAATAAAGATCGACAATACTCTAAATATATAAAATATAGGTATCAATCTGACGATAAATCTAAATAATAGCGCAAAGACAATTAATATCACGATGGCCAAGGCGATACCTATGACAAAATCTTTGGTCGCTAATTCGCCTATCATTCCCATATAGAAAATGATAACCTCAACACCTTCACGCAACACAGATATTAAACCAATCGTCGCTAACAATACCAAATTACCATTACTAATCGCATTGGCATACATATTTTTAATCATATCATTCCAGCGTTTCGCATTCGAACGTTTATGCATCCAAACACCAACGATAAACATTAATATGACCGCAACGATACCTAATCCCGCTTCCATACTCTCACGAAGCATACCGCTATTCCCTAGTGTTTCTACGAATGTAATTGCTAAAACGATACTCAATACAAGTCCGGCAATTGCACCACCAATTACACTTGCAGTACCCTTCTTATCTTTGACATTACGCGTCATAGTAGTCAATGTCATTACAATTAATAACACTTCTAGTCCTTCACGTAAAAAGATAATCATCACATCGACGAAGCTATAACTATGGCCAACAACCTCTTTAATTTGGTTATTTAATTCTACTAAGCCATCTTTCACATGTGCTTTATTATGTTCGTCTAATACACTTTGATAATATGGTATTTTATCTTCAATTTTCGTATACAAAGCACCGTCTTTAGTTTGAATTTGCCCTTCAACATACGGCCAAATTTCTATAAAATGTGTAAGCGCAGCATCAGCATCCGACAATTGATTGTTGTCGATAGCTTTAATCGCCTTCTCTAACTCATCATTTAATTGTGATACATGGTATTGATCATTTGCAGACGTACCACTTTTTTTATCGACATGATCAATATTTGATTTAAAAGTTGTCCAAGCATGTGACACTTTTGCCGTATCTAATGGTGACTTATGAATTGCAATTCTAAGTTGTAATAATGCGACTTCAATTTGTCCATATTGATTTACGTCATAATTGCGAATCACTGTTTCATTACTAGTCCAAATCTGATTCAAACTATTGTTCAAAGATTCTAATTCCGCTTTATTTTTGTCTTTAATCGCTTTTGTCATCGCAGCATCTTTGGCATCGACTTGCTGTTGTAATAGTTTAATTTTAGAACCCGCATCTTTACTAGCCAATTTCTCTTCATAAGCAATTAATGACTTCGTTAATTGCGAAAGTGTATCTTTTTGATTATCATTCGCTTTTGCATCTTCAAGCTTTCTCACATTTGATTTGACAGCATTACCTTCGCTATTATCTTCAAGCGATAATTTCTTAACTGCACTTACCACTTGCTCAATTGCTTTCTGCTTATTGTCATTCGATATCGAATTATTAGAAAGTGCAGATTTCGAATCCGTTATCACACTATATACATCACTAATACTTTGTTGTTCTGCTGCCTGACTTTTCAATAACCCAAAGTTACACACCATAGCAGCAGTAATTAGCATTGCTATAATTTTAGTCAAATAATGTTTCACCAAGGTATCCTCCCTTACTAACACCTGGTAATACTATAAATGAAGCAGAACCTCTATGTGTAATATATTCATTTAACTTATCATTACTACCTAAATTGTTTTGAATATCGATAAATTGTTGGGTCGCTTTTTGAAAAGCAATGAACAACAAGCCTGTTTCAAAGTTACCTGTGCGGTCATCCGTACCATCAACATAATTAAAGGCTCTACGTAAAATTGACGTATTTGCTTCTTTCGCTAGTCTCGTATGGGCATCTTTATCAATAATATACTCGCCATGACTATCTTTCGCTTTTAAGTCAATTTCATCAAACTCTTTCCCACCTGTTAACGGTGCACCACTATGTCGCTTGCGACCAAATGTAGCCTCTTGTTCTTCCAGTGCAGTACGATCCCACGTTTCAATGTGTATTTGAATACGTCTGACAACACAATAAGTTCCATGTTTCGCCCATCCGTCATCAATAAACACATAATCTTTAAGTTGATTACTCTTTCTAGGATTAATTGTTCCATCTTTAAATGCCATTAAATTTCTAGGTGTTTCCTTACCTTTAGCAGAGATAAAACCAGATTGCGCCCAACGTACCTTAACAATATCTCGAAATGGACGAACTAAATTATGAACCGCATGAAAGGATACTTGCGAATCATTTGAGCATGCTTGAATCATAATATCACCATCGCTGTAATCGTCTATTAACTGATCATTCGGAAAATGCGGTAAATCTTTAAAGGCATCGGGAATTTTACTAGATAACCCAATTTTCTTCATCAAAGACTTACTAATCCCAAAGGTAATCGTTAACTTGCTTGCACCTAATCCTATCGATTCACCGGTATCTACTGGTGGCATTAAAGGATTGTTACTCGTCTTGCCAACTGTATCACCATCCATCATACGATCAGCCATAAGCGTCCACTTTTTAAACATTGCCTTAATTGCATCTCTATCTTTTGACTTCAAATCTAACGCAACGAAATTGCATGTTTTTTGCGTTGGTGTGGTAATGCCTGGTTGCACTTTACCATAAAATTCATACGCATCTTTTTCCGGATCTTCTGGTGTATTGAACATTGATTTGAAAGACCACATGCTACCAACACCACTTGCGCCAATTGCAACACCGGCACCGCCAATACCTAACATTTTCAAAAATGTACGTCTTGAAAATTGCGTACTATCGTTAACTTGTTCATAATTTGTCATTCAGTAATCACAGCCATTTTACTTAGTGGCTCTCCTAATGCATTAACAGCATCCGCAAATGCTTTACGGTCTTTCTTAGATACTTTTTCAAATGACTCATAACCGCCGTTGTTATCTTTATACTTATCCAATAATTGATTCACTTTATCGAAGTTCATTTGAATATCATCACTTAATTTTTTATCTTTTTTCTCTAAAATAGGTTTAAATAAGTCATAAATTTTTTGTGCGCCTTCAACGTTCGCTTTAAAATCATATAAATCTGTATGTGAATAAATTTCTTCTTCACCTGTGATTTTAGAAGTTGCAACTTCATTTAATAGGTCAACAGAACCTTGCAACATTAATTTTGGTGTGATATCTAATGTATCAGCTTTGGCATGCAATTCTTTTGCATCTTTCAATAATTGTTGTGCATCTTTTTTAGTCATATCATCAATTTTCTTATCTTCGTATAATGCTTTTTCAATCTTATGATATCCTGACCATTCTTTTTCCTTTTTCTCTTCTTTCATATCTGCAAGACGTGCATCAATTTTAGGATCTAAATCTCCAAATGCTTCTGCAACTGGTTCAGAGCGTTCATAATACATGCGAACTTTTGGATATAACGCTTTTGCTTGGGCCATATCATTATTTTCAATCGCTTTAACAAATTTTTCTGTACCTTTTAAAAATTCATTTAACTGTTCATCAGTATATTTATCATATGCTTTTGTTGCTTGTTTTAATTCTGCTTTAACACCATCATCTTTTTTCGATGTCTTTGAATCATCCTTCTTACTATCGTCGTTCCCACATGCAGCAATTAATAACGTTGATGCTAATAATAGCGTTGTTAACTTTTTCATTTTGACACCTCATTATAGAAATTCTATTATCCACATAGACATGCCCTCATTCGTACTATCTCACACTCCCTAAATGCCAAGATAATACGTGGCTCTTAAAATGATGATTTTAAGGCATCCTCCCACGAACATTATCTAGTTGATAATAATTATCAAAATCATTATATTGTTATAAAATAATACTGTCAACAACCTTTTTAGTTTGAAAATAAATAAAAGAGTAACACTTATATGTAAGTCATTACTCTTTTGTAGTCTGATTTATCATCCTTCATTATATTCTGATTTTAATAAACTATAGATGTAACTCGATGAATAAATACCATTTAGTAATTCATTGTCACGTAACATACCTTCTCTAGTAAATCCCAGTCTTTCAGGAATAGCTTGGCTTTTTTCATTATTAACTGCGGCACTAATCTCAATTCGGTTTAAGTCAATCTCTTCGAAGCAATACTTTATCAATGCCTCAACTGCTTGCGTCATAATCCCATGACCCTCATATTGTTTATCTAAATAATACCCTAATGAAGTTTTTCTGTGCATGTGATTAATTTCATGTAAACCTATGACACCAACTAGCGTTCCCTCATACCAAATACCACACTGAAATCCATTACCATCAGCAAATTGCAAAAGTCCTCTTTTAATAAACGCATGCGTATCTGATGGCTGCTCAGTTGCATCTACCCAAGGTAACCATTCCCTAAGTGAATCTCTTGAACGATTGACTAAATTGAAAAGTGCCTCTGTGTCATGGGCCTCTAAAATTTTTAACCTTATTAGTTCATTCACTTTCATTCCAAACATACCATCACATCCTCATTCATTTTTCATATAATTCTGTAAATTATCACTATAATAACATATTGTTATTTCACCTTGCATATTAAATTTGTTTTCTATCAACTAAGGGAGTGAAATAGAATTGATAAAGACCCACTAATGATTTATTATGTAGCGCTTCTTACACATCACCCTATTCCGTATCACACAACTCAATTTAAATACCATTTTATTATTCATTCCAAATTTATATTTAAAAATACGACAAAACAGTGCTAAAATGCTATTAAAGGAGGCACTGCTCATGGCATCATTGAAAAATAAGCATTTTATGATTGGACTATCATTAACATTTATAGTCGCATTATTTAGCTTTTTAGCAGCTAAATTGCCAATCTTAGATAAGGTTGGCGCATTAACTATCGCGATATTAATCGCTATTCTATATCGTCACTTTAGAGGATATCCTGAACAATATAGCTCAGGTATTACGTTTTCATCTAAATATTTATTAAGATTTGCAATCATCCTATATGGACTTAAACTCAATATATTCGATATTATCGGTCAAGGTAGTAGACTATTAGCCATCGATGTAGGTGTCGTTATTTTCAGTATTGTAATGATGCTCTTTGTCAACAAACTGTTGCATGGTGACAAAAACATCGCATTATTACTAGGTGTAGGTACAGGCGTTTGTGGTGCTGCCGCTATTGCTGCAGTAGCTCCAATATTCAAATCACGTGAAAAGGATACAGCTATTAGTATCGGTATCATCGCATTGATTGGTACGATATTTTCACTTATATATACAGCTATCTACGCTATCTTTTCAATGACGACAAATGTTTATGGCGCTTGGTCCGGCGTTAGTCTTCATGAAATTGCACACGTTGTCTTAGCTGGTGGCTTTGGTGGTAGTGATGCACTTAAAATCGCACTTCTTGGTAAACTTGGTAGAGTATTCTTACTGATTCCATTAACCATCGTACTTATTTTAATTATGCGTTTCCGTTCATCAGAATCATCTAGCAAGGGTCGAATAAGCATTCCATACTTTTTAATTGGATTTGTCATTATGGCCTTAGTGAATACATATGTAACTATTCCATCAGCATTGCTAAATATTTTAAATACCGTATCAACAATTTGCTTATTAATGGCCATGGTTGCTTTAGGGTTAAATGTTGCTTTTAAAGATCTTAAAAATCGCGCACTTAAACCGCTTATGACAATCATTATTACCTCAATATGCTTGTCATCACTTGCCTTTATCGTCGTTCACTGGCTATATAGTTAATATAAAAAGACGCTCAAACACTTACAAATATAGTGTGCCGAGCGTCTTATTTTTATACTTTAAAAGTCGTATTGGTTGTTTTCTTCTTCAAGCACTTGTTGTTGTACTTTAGCAGTTCGCATTGTGGATTGTGCCAACGCTTTCAAACGAAATACAACATCATCATTGACAATTTGTTGATTTGAAAAATCTTTCTCTTCAATAAATACATACGTTTGCATCGTATGTGCTTTCATGTAACTCAATATTGGTTTTAAATGCATTTCAGGAATTAAATAATGTTTACTAGAACCTGCTGTCGCTACAAGTCCTATTACCTTATCACGAAACGCATTGACTGGAAGTAAATCAAACACATTTTTCAAAGCACCAGGGATGGAAGCTTGAAAAATTGGAAAACCAATAAAAATCACATCAGCCTGCATTAAAGACGTCGTTAATTTATATACATCTCCTGTAGTATCTAGATAATTCTTTCCAACACTAAATTCTAATTCGAGATCTCGTAAATCCATCAATTCTATTTGGTGTCCCTCATTGATGACTTCTAGTTCATTTTTTAAATCATCCATAGCAATTCTCGTTTTAGAACCTACTGTGGAACCTGACAATAATACAATATTCATGATGACGCCCCTCCTATTTTGATAAATGCTTTTTAATCGCCGGTATAATGTCGTTGCCAATTAACTCTATATTCTTCATTACATTTTCAAATGGCACACCGCCAAAATCAAGCTGTGCCATAAAACGTTGATGACCATACAACTCGTGTTGATACAATATCTTTTCAATAATTTGTTGCGGGCTTCCAACCATTAGCGCTTCTCTATAATCTGGTGAATTAGCAAATTGCTGTTTCGGATAACCAACGCCACGAATAAATGACATCCCTGTATTCAAATGTGGATAAAATTCTCTCATAGCATCCTGAGTTGTTTCAGCTGTATAAAACAGACTCGCTGTACTTACTGGTAAAGACTTGGGCGAAGCATCGAAACCTGCTTCAGTTGCTGCTTGACGATAAGCATCTATAGAATCTTTAAAGTTCATTGCTGGGCCACCAAGGGTTGTAATCATCATTGGCACACCTTGTTTCCCCGCTTTGATAGCACTTGCAGGTGGACCACCAACAGCACGCCATATTGGCAATGTATTATCGATTGGTCTTGGGAATATTTTCATATTTCTAAGTTCTGGACGATATTTTCCAGACCAAGTAATACGTTCAGTTTTATTTAACTCTAAAAGTAAACCTAATTTTTCTTCAAACAATTCATCATAGTCTTTTAAATCATAGCCAAACAAATCAAAAATACCTGTTCTTGATGCTCTACCAGCCACAATTTCGGCTCTACCATGAGAAATCAAATCTAATGTCGCGAAGTCTTCAAATACTCTTACAGGATCTGTTGCACTAATAATCGTTGAAGAACTTGAAACTTTAATATGCTTTGTCGCTTGGGCAATTGCACCTAACACAACCGTATGTGCCTGTGTTGTAAAATGCTCCTGATGACTTTCACCAACTGCAAAAACATCAATACCCGCTTCATCTGCTAATTTACTTGCTTCAATAATTTCATTAATACGTTGCTCATAACTAACTTTTTCACCTTTAAATGGATTCAATAAATGATCACCTAAGGAATACAAACCAAACTCAAGAGGCGTATTTTTATTCATTTCTAATTTTGCCATTAAACATTCTCCTTTATATTTCGTGTAACTTACTTTCAATTTGTTCACGTTCTGCTTCTAAAAAGTCGGGCAAGTTCAATTGACTTCCTAATTGTTCAACAGGTGTATCAATAGTAAATCCAGGCGCTTCAGTCGCAAATTCATACATAATTGAATTATGTCGATAGTATAATGATTTAAAGAAATAGCGATCAATTATACCCGAATTACTTTGTGGTTGTTGTTGTAATTTCTTGTAAATTACATCTAATTCACTCATTTGTGGTGTATTAACTGCAATATGATGGATATAACCTCGTCCAGGTCTTTCACGTTGTTCCTGTTGCTCAATAACTACAAAATCCGAATATAAACCTTGTGGTGCTAATGTCAGCACATCGAATGATTTATTATCTCTTTTGCGATAACCTAAGACATTTTCCAAAAATTCTACCGTACGCGCTGCATTTCTAACTCTTAATTCTACTGGCCCTATTCCTAAAATTTGATATGCTTGAGGTATTTCACTATAAGCGTTATGTTGCCATTGATGTGGTACTTCAAAACTATCATTAACAAGCAGTATGATTTCTAAGTCGTCTTCATCTTTAAAAACAACACCTTCTTGTCCAAGATAGTACAAATGTTCAGACTTAATACCATTATTCTCAAGACGTTTTTCAAAATAATGAAGTGCCGCTTGATTTGGTACTAATAATGAAAATCGATAAATCGTTTCAGTACCTGGCTGCTTATGACCCGCATTGGGAATTTCAAAAAAGCTTAAAATTGTTCCGGCTGTACCTACTTCGTCCCCATAAAACAAATGATACATTGAAGGATTGTCTTGATTAACCGACTTTTCAACCAATCGTAATCCAAGGACATTTGTGTAAAAATCCTTATTACGTTTTGCATCTTTTGTATACATGGATATGTGATGATGCCCTACTATATTCATACTATCCCTCCTATTAGTATAAATTTTATACCAACTTACATAAAAAAGATAGTTATATGCCATTTACCCCTTTTCTGCAAATAAAAATATGTTTGCACTCATTCGTAGATACACAGCTAGTATGTAAAACGCCATAATAATTGCATAATTATAAATTTATGTGTGGCAATTTATTTTTTCTAAACGTTTATAAAATACTTCAAAAACTAAATCTTCAAGATTTCACAAAAGTATATTGACAACGCTTTCATACATGTCTAATATAAGTTTATCGCACAAAATGCATATAAATACATATTAAGGAGGATTTTATGAATTTTCTTAAACCTGCAAAGCATATTAAGCCTTTGCCAGAAAATCAGATAGATGATACCTATAAACGATTACGTCTCCAAGTATTTCTTGGTATTTTCATCGGTTACGCTGGGTACTATTTATTACGTAAAAACTTTTCATTAGCGATGCCGGCATTGCAAGAGCAAGGTTTTACAAAAGCGGAACTAGGTTTTGCACTTTCTGCTGTTTCCATCGCATATGGATTTAGTAAGTTCTTTATGGGTACTGTAAGTGATCGGAGCAATGCTCGGATATTCTTAGTTCTTGGATTAGTACTCACTGCTATCGTCAATTTGTTAATGGGATTTGTACCGTTCTTTACATCAGGTATCGGTATTATGTTTGTCCTATTATTCTTAAATGGATGGTTTCAAGGTATGGGCTGGCCACCTTCAGGCCGTGTTCTCGTTCACTGGTTTAGTGTAAGTGAACGCGGAAGTAAGACTGCCCTTTGGAACGTTGCGCATAATGTTGGTGGAGGTATTATGGCACCTATTGCTGCTTGGGGTATTACAACAACAGCATTTATCAACTTTGGTTATTTAAAAGGTTTCGAAGGTGTATTCATTTACCCTGCACTCTTAGCACTTATCATTGCCGCAATTTCATACGTATTGATTAGAGACACACCTCAATCTCAAGGTTTACCTCCAATCGAAATTTATAAAAATGACTTTGCTACAAGCGATAAGAAAACATTAGAAACAGAATTAACTACAAAAGAAATTTTATTTAAATATGTACTGAACAATAAATGGGTATGGGCAATTGCCTTTGCAAATATATTTGTTTATTTCGTGCGTTATGGTGTACTTGATTGGGCGCCAGTCTACTTAAGTGAAGAAAAACATTTCGACTTAAAAGCATCAGGTTGGGCATACTTCTTATACGAATGGGCTGGAATTCCTGGTACATTATTATGTGGTTACATTTCTGATAAATTATTCAAAGGTCGTCGTGGACCTGCAGGTTTCTTCTTTATGTTAGGTGTCACAGTATTTGTATTAATTTATTGGTTAAATCCTCCAGGCAATGCTTGGTTAGACAATGTCTCATTAATTGCCATTGGTTTCTTAATATATGGACCAGTTATGTTAATTGGTTTACAAGCATTAGATTATGTACCTAAAAAAGCAGCTGGCACAGCAGCTGGATTAACAGGATTATTTGGTTATCTGTTTGGTGCTGTAATGGCCAACATCGTCTTAGGTGCTGTAGTTGATAAATTCGGATGGGATGTCGGTTTTATTTTATTAACAGCAATCAGTGTGTTTGCAATGTTGAGCTTTATCCTCACTTGGAATAAAGTAGGACAAGAAACCGTTCATCATTAAATGATAAAAAATAAAGTCATATGGTTATCTTATCGAAAGATGATATATTCATCTCTTATAAGTTCAACCATATGACTTTTTAATTAGTATTCAAAAAATATTTACATTGCCACTTTTGTGTTTGCTCTGCTCTTTTATTCAATTGATTACACCACTTAGGATAAACTCTAAAAGCCATCTTACCTTTATGTTCAAATGTAGTTAAGATACCTTTTTCTATCAATAATTCCCTAGGAAATAAAAAATAACCGCTTAATTCTTCATCAATAACTATAATCATTAAGTAATCTGCAAATGCCTCTTTTGAGTATGGTTGATTACAATTGTTCTCGTCTTTTGTCCAACATGTAACAAAATACCCTGCTTTAGTCGGTGTTTTCTTAGCTAACCTACTTTGATATGTTTCCTCTTTAAAGCTAAATGTTAATGCTTCGTAATCTTGATTATATTTTTCTTCAGTTAAATCTTTAACTTCTGATTCTTCACTAAAAATATATTTCAACAGTATTTTAGATTTATACATATGCCATTCTCACTTTATTTTTTCATAATCGTATCATATATTTATTTTTTATTTGAAAAATACACTTCCGACCGAAATATACTCAGCCAGAAGTGTACGAAATATTTAACCTTCTATTAATTCAGATGTATCAACTGTCAAACGATCACGTAATAAATAGACGATTAACATTGCTGCTAAAGCACAAAGTGACTCAGCAATTAATAATGACCAAATGACACCTGTTAGTCCAAACAAAGCATTCATAATAAATAGTACTGGAATGATAACCACACCTTGTAAAATGGCCATAATTGTAGCACCGCGACCTTGACCAGTTGCTTGAAGCATACCAGTAAACAAGAAACCTATACCATTTAATAATAATGATGTCATTGTTACTTTCAAAATAAATGTCGCCATCTCAACGATGGCTTGATCAGTAGTAAATAGTCCGACCATATGATGACCAATTGTAAATACAGCAATCATACATACAACAAAGATAACGCCGATAGACATGATAACTGCTTTGATAACGTCTTTCATACGACCTTTATTTGACATAAAGTTATATGCAATTAATGGTACAACACCTTCACATAATCCCATGATAATAAGTTCTGGAAATTGCACAAGTCTAAATGAGATACCATAACTTGCAATCACGAAGTTTCCATAATGTGCTAAAAATAAATTTAAAACTAATCCTGTGAATCCCATTAAGATACTCATTAAAAATGCAGGAATACCTATTTTAAAGATTTCAGAAAGCATTTCTTTATTAGGTTTCGCAAGTTTAATATTAACTGACACAACGTCACTATTTTTCATAAAATAAACGATAAAGAACAGAGCAGCAGCAACATTACTGATTGCAGTACCCAAAGCTGCACCAACAACGTTTAAATCAAAACCAAAAATTAAAATTGGATCTAAAATAATATTTAAGCCTACACTAGCTAGCATACCAATCATAGAAATCATTGGTGCCCCAATTGCACGTGCAAATTGTTCTAATATGAAGAATAAAATTACAAAAGGCACACTTAAAAACATTACTTTCAAATAATTACTTGTTAAAGCTAACGTTTCACCTCTAGCCCCTAAAATTGCTGCGATTTGATCACTGAATGGTAAAGCAACTAAAATTACGATAAGTCCTAGTGCAATACCACCATAAATAGAGAAACTACTTACAAATTTACTCTTACTATAGTCTTTCGCACCTAATAAACGTGAAATATAAGTTCCTGCACCAACGCCAAATAAATTACCCAACCCCATTAAGATAGCAAATACTGGCAGTGTTAGTGAGATAGCAGAAATCATGTGGCTATCTTCTAAAAATCCTATAAAGTAAATATTTAATATGCCATAAATAACGCTTAATAAAGTCCCTATCATCATTGGCAATGAGAAATGCATCATCGCTTTAAATACTGGCGATTTCTCAAAATAATATAATTGTTCGTCTTTCATTGTTCAATACTCCTTGTCTTTTTCAATAATTAGCTCACTAACAATTAGATATCTAACTATAACATTAAAGATAAAGTGACTGATTTCTACCAGTCACGCTTACCATTTATTGTAAACTAGATAACATTTTCGTTAAGTTTGCTTTCATTTGTTCATTTTCTTCTTCAGATAACTGCGATACGAGTGTTTGCTCCATTTCATCAAATATCGAAGTGAATGCTTCTACAAGTTTAATCCCAGAGGTAGTCAGTCCTATATTCTTTCTTCTCGTATCTTGTGCATCGACATAGCGATAAATCAACTTTTTACGTTCAAGGTTCCTTAATAAATTACTGACAGTTGGACCTGTTCGTTGTAATGCTTTAGCAATATCATTTTGTGTCAGTCCATCTTGTTGATGTGCATAAAGATAACCTAACGTATGACCTTGCTCATTTGTAATATCAAATTGCTCTAACTTTTGATCAGCCTTTTGTTTCATCTCATGACTAATCATTCTAAATAAATACGAATAAGTGAATTCCATTTATTGCACCACCATTTCGTTAGATGTCTAACTAAATATACTGCGACATTTTTAAATTGTCAACATGAAAATCTAATTTATTTTAAAAGTTCCTATAAAATCTTGCGCCATAAACATTTTGATATGCAATTTTTCGGATTAAAATATGAAAGAGATTGCATATCTACGTTTTTAAGAAATCGCTTACAATTACAAACAGGAGGATATTACGTTGTTAAGTTATAGACAAATCGAAATTTTGTATCTTTTAATTCATGAGCAAACGTTTATTCCAATCAATACCATTGCTAATCAACTTGGTGTATCACCTCGTACCATTCAATATGATATAGCATATATTGAGCAATATGCTGAAACTTATCATTACCAAGTCAGCCGTAATAAAGCTGCAGGCATCAAAGTAACAACAGCTAACACAACGATATTAAATGAATTAGAGCACAATCTAACGAATCAAATTCATTTTTCAAAAGATGAGCGACTCACACATATCGCTTTAAAGTTATTCGAAACAACTGATCCTGTTTCAACAAAGCAACTTGCACAAGATGTTAATGTTTCGCGTCGGACAATTGCAGATGATATTAAAATGATTCAAGCCCAACTAGATCAATACCATTTAAAGTTAAATTATGTCCACAATAAAGGATTCAATATTATTGGTGAGGAAGATCATTATCGTAAAGCGTATGCACACTTTATACATCAATATATGAAACAAGCTGCACCTTTTATAGAGGCTGATATCTTTAATTCAGAATCTATCGCATTGGTTCGCCGTGCCATTATTAAGACATTAAATAGTGAAAATTATCAATTAGTTCAGTCGGCTATCGATGGCTTAATCTATCATATACTCATTGCCATTCAGCGTTTAAATGAAAATTTTTCGTTCGATATACCTATCAATGAAATTGATAAATGGCGACATACTAATCAGTATGCTATTGCTTCAAAACTGATAGAAAACTTAGAACGCAGTTGTAATGTCACATTTCCAGAGTCTGAAATTATCTTTATCACGTTACATTTACTAGGCTCTAAAATGACCGAACATACAGCATCTTCAATTACCTTTGAATACCATGATTTATCGCAAAATATACATGAATTGATCACTTGTGTTAGCCAAGAATTAGGCATTGACATGTCAAAAGACAACAAGTTGCATACCAGTCTGATCACACATATCAAACCAGCTATACATCGTATTAAATACGATATGCTACAACCTAATCCTTTGAGGCAAGAAGTTATGCGTCGCTATCCTCAAATCATTGAAGCCGTTAGCAAGCATATTAGCCCAATTGAACAAGATGCTGCTATTCGCTTCAACGAAGATGAATTAACATACATTACAATTCATTTCGCATCAAGTATAGAGCGTGTTGCAACACATAAACAATCAATGATTAAGGTTGTCTTACTATGTGGTTCTGGTATAGGCACGTCGCAACTTTTAAAATCAAAACTAAATCATCTGTATCCTGAGTTTCACATTTGGGATGCCTACTCCATTTATCAATTGGAAGAAAGTCGATTATTGCAAGATAACATTGATTATGTCATTTCAACAGTACCTTGTGAAATCTCAGCTGTACCAGTTATTCATGTCGATCCATTTATCAACCAGCAATCTCGTCAAAAATTGAATCAAATTATCAATGACTCAAGAGAACAACGAGTCATGAAAATGGCAACTGATGGCAAGTCACTCGCAGATTTATTGCCTGAACATCGCATCATAATAAATAAACAACCATTATCAATTGAATCGGCAATTACAGTGGCTGTGCAACCTTTAATCAATGATGGCATTGTCAATTCAAATTATACAGCTGCAATTTTAAAACAATTAGAACAATTCGGGTCATATATGGTCATTAGTCCACATATTGCACTTATTCACGCTGGTACTGATTATGTACAGAATGGTGTAGGTTTCACACTAACTTATTTCACTGAAGGGATTATTTTTGGTAGTAAAGCTAACGATCCCGTTCACCTTGTAATTACATTAGCAACAGACCACCCCAATGCACATTTAAAGGCATTGGGACAGTTAAGCGAATGCTTAAGCAACGACTTATATCGACAAGATTTCTTAGATGGGAATATTTTTAAAATTAAACAACACATTGCTTTAACTATGACAAAGGAGGCTTAATAACGTGTCATTAGACATTTTGTCAACAACACGCATCATTGTAAAAGAACAAGTAAATGATTGGACTGAAGCTATAACTATAGCTTCTCAGCCATTACTACAAGAACAAATTATTGAACAAGGCTATGTTCAAGCAATGATTGATAGCGTTAATGAGCTTGGACCTTATATCGTTATCGCACCTGAAATTGCAATTGCACATGCAAGACCAAACAATGACGTACATCAAGTTGGTTTAAGTCTATTAAAGTTGAATCAACATGTGGCATTTTGTGATGAAGATCACTACGCATCACTCATTTTTGTATTGAGTGCCATCGACAATCATTCACACTTATCTGTATTACAAAATTTAGCAACCGTACTGGGCGATAACCAAACAGTCCAGCAACTATTAACTGCAACAAACGCACAAGACATTAAAAACATTTTAAAGGAGCATGATTAATATGAAAATTTTAGTAGTATGTGGCCACGGTTTAGGAAGTAGTTTTATGGTAGAAATGAACGCACAAGAAGCACTTAGGCAACTTAATGCACCATCTGATATCGAAGTTGAACATAGTGACATTATGACAGCAAGTCCAGAGATGGCTGACTTGTTTATTTGTGGTAGAGATTTAGCTGAAAATGCCGAACGTCTAGGGGATGTCTTAGTTCTTGATAATATTTTAGACAAAGCTGAATTACAACAAAAGCTCGCAGAAAAATTACAACAACTTAACATGATTTAAAGGAGGTACGACCTATGCAAGCAATCCTTAATTTTATAGTCGATATTTTAAGTCAACCAGCCATTCTTGTTGCACTGATTGCCTTTATAGGTTTAATCGTTCAGAAAAAACCTGCCGCAACAATCACTTCAGGAACCATTAAAACGATATTAGGCTTCTTAATTTTAAGTGCAGGTGCTGATGTCGTCGTTCGATCTCTTGAGCCATTCGGCAAAATATTCCAACACGCATTCGGTGTGCAAGGTATCGTACCTAATAACGAAGCTATCGTCTCACTAGCCTTAAAAGATTTTGGAACAACAGCTGCACTCATCATGGTCTGTGGCATGATTGTTAATATTTTAATTGCCCGCTTCACTAATTTAAAATATATCTTTTTAACAGGTCATCATACATTTTACATGGCTGCGTTTTTAGCAATCATTTTAACAGTCAGTCATATTAAAGGCTGGCTAACGATTGTTATCGGCGCACTCGTATTAGGATTAATCATGGCAGTCTTACCTGCATTACTCCAACCTACGATGCGAAAAATTACAGGGAATGATCAAGTAGCGTTAGGTCATTTCGGCTCAATCAGTTACTTTGCCGCAGGTGCTGTAGGTCAATTATTCAAAGGTAAGTCTAAATCAACGGAAGAGATTAAATTTCCAAAAGGATTAAGTTTCTTGCGAGAAAGTACAATTAGTATCTCGATTACGATGGCATTACTTTACTTCATCGCATGCTTATTTGCGGGCGTTAGTTATGTACACGAATCTATTAGTGATGGTCAAAACTTTATTGTCTTTTCATTAATTCAAGGCGTGACATTTGCTGCTGGTGTATTCATTATTTTAACGGGCGTTCGCTTAATCTTAGCTGAAATCGTCCCAGCATTTAAAGGCATTTCTGAAAAGCTTGTACCAAATTCTAAACCTGCATTAGACTGCCCTATTGTGTTCCCTTATGCACAAAATGCAGTACTAATTGGATTCTTTGTCAGCTTTATTACAGGTGTCATCGGTATGTTTATCTTATTCTTATTTGGTGGCGTCGTCATTTTACCTGGCGTAGTTGCACACTTCTTCTTAGGTGCAACGGCTGCTGTATTCGGTAATGCAAGAGGCGGTATTAAAGGTGCTGTTGCTGGCGCCGCTCTAAATGGTATCCTAATAACGTTTTTACCATTATTATTCTTGCCATTTTTAGGCGAATTAGGTGGTGCTGCAACAACTTTCTCAGATACAGACTTTTTAGCTGTCGGTATCGTGTTCGGTAACGCAGTAAAATATATGGGATTATTTGGTGCGATTCTATTTATTATTATCGTAGGTGCGACAGCAATTTTATTAAAAGGTCGTCAAAAGCCACAGCAATAGTGCTAACGTAAAAATATAAAACACCGTCACATATTGAGTGAATGCCCCTTTTATCAAGAGGAAAGCCACTTACTTATGGACGGTGTTTTTGTATTATATTAAATAATGTTTAACGAGGGTGCGACATTAACGCCTAAACAAAATTAACTTAAAATCATCTCAACCAATGATTCCACCGTAACATTACCAAAATAATAAACGATGTCTAATTGCTTTAACTGATGCGTTAAATCTTCTCTTGTCATTTTTGTTCCTTGTAATGCTTGTTCCACATCTTTTATGTCACCTTGTCCAAAGAAATCACCAAAAATTCTACAATCTGCAATACGATTTTGTTCAACAGAAATGGTAATATCTACAGTACCTGATGATAATCTTTCACTTCGATTATATTCATATTTGGGTGACTTCCCATAATTCCAATCCCAATTTTTATACTTTTTACTCGCCAATTCTTCAATCGATTCCCAATCTTCATCAGATAATTCGTATCGTTTTGCCTCTTTAATGTCATCGATTCCCAAAATCTGCCTCACCATTAAATTTTTAAATTCTTCAATGGTTATATCACGATACTTTTCATCCAGTGCTTCTCTAAGATGACCAACACGTGCACGCACAGATTTAATCCCTTTCGATGCAATCTTTTTGCGATTAGGCTTTAACACTTTATCCATTGCTTCATAATTAACATCAAGTAATAGCGAATAACCGCCATAAATACGATTGTTCATTAATGTCATTGCGGCGCCTGACACTTTTTTACCATTCAATGTTAAATCATTTCTACCGCTTTGTATCACATCTGTCGCACCTAATGCATGCAACGCCTTTATAGCTGGTTGATAAAATCGTTGAAAATCACCATAAATTGAAGTGTCTTGTTCTAAAATACAACACATATTAACGGCACCTTTATCAACATACACAGCGCCACCACCAGTATCTCGGCGAACTACTTGAATACTGTGTTTATCTATATAATCTTGATTCACTTCTATAGCAGTATTTTGAAAACGTCCAATTTCCACTTTTGGATCACAATAATAAGGAAATAAAATATCTTCATCTAAAAAGATATTCTGGTTAACATAAACTTGCATAGCGAGTGCAATCGCACCATCAGTAATATATTCTCCATTTCTAATCGGTTCTATTAAGTACATCTTCTGTCTCTCCAATGTTGTTATTTTTCGTTGTGCTGTCGTTCCGGAGTGCTACTGTAATCAATGTTGAGATATCATCAGTCAAATGTATGGTACGTTCTTGAATTGAATTCGGAATGCGATATGCTTTTTTATTCATCGTCATATAAAGGGCATTTTCATTTTTACGTGTCATACGCTGAAAAGGATGCTTCACAAATTGTGGTGTAGTATAACCAATTCCAATTTCCAAATACAACACTTTATCATCTTGATGTTGCTCTAGAAAAGCATTATAACGTTGTAGTTGCGCATGAAATTCAGCATCTTCAACCATGCCAACTTCCGCTTTACGTTTATTCACTTCCATTGGGGCATCACATTTTGGACATCTTGGAATCATCTCCCAAGGTATAAGCATATCTTGTTGCGCAACAACCATTTTACGAATTAAATCATCATTGCGATACGTTTGAGCATGACAATGCTGACTACACTGTTGCAGTATATACTCCCCTTGTATATGAAATACATGAGTCATATCATATTCAGCAGCATCGAAAGCATTGTCTGCATTCGTAGTTATGATATGGTACTGTTTACCTTCCACTAAGGATTTTAATGCGAGATAAGACTGACCTACAGGTTGATCTAAATAGTTTAATGTAATAAAACGACTCTCAAATGCCCAATACTCTTGCCAACTGCCATAAGGATGTAAACTCGCTTGCAACATATCAAAAAAGCGATATTTTTCAATGAAATCTGGGAAATTTTCCGTAAAACGCTCTCCTACATATGTAAATCCGTCAGATGCAGACATGCCTGCACCAATTCCAATCACTATCGCATCTGCTTCATCAATCGCAGTACGCAATACTTCAGCCTGCTTTGTCTTGTCATCCATTAAAAGAGACATTGCATTCCATTTACTACTCTGCATCACGGTTCAATGCCTCCTTATACAGTTGTAAATCCTTATCTGTAAATACATTGAACACGACTTTCAATGTTGAATTTGTTTCTTTGAGATAGCTTTCTACTGTTCGAATAGCAATTTCTGCTGCTTCATCTTGAGGAAAAGCAAATACACCTGTAGATATACAGCAAAAAGCGACATGATTTAAACTATGTTGATCAGCAAGCTTAAGACAACTCAAATAGCATTTAGCTAACAAGTCCTGATTCATCTTTGAAACAGGCAATCGACGTATTTGCGGACCAACCGTATGAATTATATACTTTGCTGGCAAATTATATCCACGTGTTATTTTGGCTTTACCTACACCTTCATTGCGCCCTTGTTGTCGAATAATCTCTGCACAATCAAGTCGAACTTGAACACCCGCTTTTGTATGAATAATATTATCAATGCAGTCATGATTAGCTTGCATACATCCTAGAAAACGACTATTTGCAGCATTAACAATAGCATCGATTTTTAATGTCGTGATATCACCTTGCCAAACAAAGATATTGTCACCTTTAATCGGCTTCAAATCCTTCAAATCCGTAACATGTTGACGATTCAAATCACTTAACATAGCATCTTGTACAGCTAAATATTCATCACTTACAGGTAATGCCGGTCTGACATTTGCTAAGCCTCGATATAATTCCCACAAATCTTCAAATGAAGATGGCATTACCAATACGTCATTGTCATTTCTCTCTCGACGCATATCATTGATTAAATATTCAAGTCTCGCTTTATTTGATTTTAATGTTTCCATTTAAGCCTCCGGTAATGCCAGGAATGCTTCTTTATCGACATCATCCAATTTGAACAACCAATTTTCTTCTGGTTTTTCAGAATTTAAAATTGTCGGTTCTTCTTCCGCTTTTGTATTTCGCTCAATAATCGTTCCTGACAATGGCGTTTGCACATCAATGACCGTTTTCGATGCTTCGATACTCACAATTTCATCATCCACTTTAACTTCATCTGGACTTACGAATTCAACATAACCTACCGTCCCAATATCATCTTGCAATTCAGGTGTCATACTAAACACATACAAATCTCCTACTTTTTCTACCCATAAATAATTGGCTAACTTTTTCATCTTATCTTCATCCTTTCTCTTCTATTTAAAATGCTACAAATAGATTTCTGCGAGTAATTTTAATGTTTTACAACGCTGTTCAATGCCTGGAATAAGCGGTGCTACTAACACCTCATCAACTTCAAACGTAGCAATGAAATCATCTAATTGTGCTTTAACCTGTTCTTGTGTACCTGCAATGATGCGTGCTTGATGTGCTTGAATCACCTCTTTGTCTCGATCATTAAGCTTATACTTTTGTGCTGTGTCTACCGATGGAAAATGTTCAAATTCTGCAAATTGTAATTTACCTAATAACCAAACATCTAAGGCATGTTGCAATGCTGCTACTTCCGCTTCATTATCAGCTACAATGACAAATACAGATGCCATCACCTTTGCGTCCATTTTAATCGTTGATGCTTGGAAATGTTTTTTGTAAATATCAATGTTATCCTTCGCTGCATGTATCGCATTTATATCTGGTAGCAAAAATGTTCCAACAGAAAGCCCTATACCTAGTTCGGCAGCTATTTTGGCAGATGTTGCGCTACTACTTAATAACCACATTTCTGGAAAATGATCAATGTGTGGTTGGACACCTAACGTATGCGCACTTGGTTTATCCTTTATTGTAAGATAATCACGTAATAACGAAATCGATTCATCGTAACTATCATATGTAGGATTTATTCCATCTAAAGCTTGCTTTACCATAGTAGTACCGGGATTATTACCAATACCTAAATCAATACGATTTGGATATAACGCTGCCATCATTCTAAAATGCTCAGCAATTTTATAAGGTCGATAGTGCGGCAACATCACACCACCAGAGCCAACTCGTATGTGATTTGTCTGCGCCAATGTATGCATCATCAAAAGTTCTGGACTACTACACGCAAACGCTGGTACATTATGATGTTCCGTAAACCAAATTCGCTTAAAGCCAAGTCGATCTGCTAATTTTGCAAGTGTCACTGAATCCTGCAACGCCTTTTGTGCATCCTTACCTTCATCTATTAAGGCATAGTCTAATACGCTTAATTTAACCAATCCGTCATCTCCAAACTTATCCTGTCATGTCAAACCGACATAACATTTTAACGTTCTTAATACCATTCCCTCTTCATATACCCACGTATATGATAACGTTTTTCAATTAACTTTTATATCTTTTCGCTTTTATTTTTCTTTTTCATATTCATATTTTCAGACCTACAAATGCCATTCATTAGTTTAATTTTAATTTTAAAAATGTTTTCCATGTACCAATTCTATTCTATCAAGACTGTTCATCATTGATTATTCATTCTTTCCATGGTACTTTGAAAACAATATTGAATAGAAAAGGAATCATAGTATGTACCGATACAAACCACTTTTACAATCAATCCACTTACCTAATGGCATCAAAATTTCGAATCGCTTTGTATTATCACCAATGACCGTAAACGCATCAACAAAAGAAGGCTATATTACAAAGGCAGACTTGGCTTATGCTGCACGTCGCTCTAATTCAGCTGGTATGCAAGTCACCGGCGCTGCTTACATTGAACCTTATGGTCAATTGTTTGAATACGGCTTTAATATTGACCATGATGCTTGTATCCCTGGATTAACTAACATGGCATCTACGATGAAACAACATGGTAGCCTCGCTATTATTCAGCTAGCGCATGCTGGTCGTTTTTCAAATCAAGCAATTTTAAATTTTGGAAAGGTGTATGGACCAAGCCCTATGACGTTGCATTCACCGATTGAACACGATGTTATCGCCATGTCTCATGAGAAAATCAATAGTATCATTCAGCAGTATCACGATGCTACATTACGCGCGATTAAAGCAGGGTTTGATGGTGTGGAAATTTCGATTGCACAACGTTTGCTGATTCAAACATTTTTCTCAACTTTTTCGAATAAACGTACAGACCATTACAGTGCCGACTCATTAAAAAATCGTGCAAGATTATGTTTAGAAGTTATGCGTGCGGTACAAGAAGTGATTGATAAAGAAGCACCTGACAATTTTATTTTAGGATTTCGAGCAACGCCAGAAGAAACCAGAGGTAGTGATTTAGGATATACCATTGACGAGTTCAATCAATTAATCGATTGGGTCATGGACGTTTCAAACATCCAATATTTAGCAATCACTAGCTGGGGTCGACATATTTATCAAAATACGTCTCGTACACCAGGTGAACATTTCGGTCGGCCAGTTAACCAAATTGTCTATGAACATTTAGCAGGTCGTATCCCTTTAATTGCAAGTGGCGGGATTAATTCTCCAGAGTCTGCTTTAGATGCTTTACAACATGCAGATATGGTCGGCATGTCTTCGCCTTTTGTCACAGAACCTGACTTTGTGCATAAACTTGCTGAACACCGACCACATGATATCAATCTTGAATTTTCTATGGCAGATTTAGAAGATTTAGCCATTCCACATGCTGCTTTTAAAGATATTGTTAAAATGATGGATTATGGGGAAGGTCTAAAGAAGCATACCCGTGACGCTTTACGTCAATTGGAACAGAATTATCATGACTCATCGTCTTAAGACTATTTTTCATGGAAATTTAATACAGTGTTATAATGACATCAATTTCAAAAATAAGGAGTCTGTATAGTCGTGACTGAAATTAAAGATAAAGTAATTACTAAAGATGCATTTGAATTACCCTACACAATTATTAAAGCAAAAAATCAACCAACAAAAGGCGCTATTGTCTATATCCACGGTGGTGGATTAATGTTCGGTAAAGCTAACGATTTATCCCCACAGTATATCGATATCCTTACGGAACATTACGATTTAATTCAACTAAGTTATCGCTTATTACCAGAAGTAAGTCTCGATTGCATTATTGAGGATGTCTAAGCATCATTCGATGCGATTCAATCACAATATTCTAATTGCCCTATTTTTACCTTTGGCAGATCATCAGGTGCATATTTAAGTCTATTAATTGCACGAGACAGAGATATTGATGGTGTTATTGATTTTTATGGTTATAGTCGCATCAACACTGAACCTTTTAAAACAACTAATAGCTATTACGCTAAAATAGCTCAAAGCGTAAACGAAACAATGATTGCACAACTCACTTCACCAACACCGGTTGTTCAAGATCAAATCGCACAACGTTTTTTAATCTACGTTTATGCACGTGGCACAGGTAAATGGATAAATATGATTAATATTGCTGATTATACCGATTCAAAATACAACATCTCACCAAATGAACTTAAAACACTTCCACCTGTTTTCGTTGCGCATTGTAATGGCGATTATGATGTTCCCGTTGAGGAAAGCGAACATATCATGAATCATGTTCCACATTCAACATTTGAACGCGTGAATAAAAACGAGCATGATTTTGATCGTAGACCTAATGACGAAGCAATCACTATTTATCGTAAAGTTGTTGATTTCTTAAACGCTATAACAATGGTGTAATATACCATTATTTTTAAAAACTCAATTTATCATCATGATAAACAGTTATTCAATCAACCATATTATTCATACAATTTATTAAGCTCATAAACAGATACGCCTGTCCCTTTAGTTTTCGCTAATGAGACAGGCGCTTTATTTCACTTTACTATTTTTAAATTCAACACTGTGATGTTACTTATATCTGCTGTGCCATGTTAGTAGCACGAAATGCATAGCATATTAAATTACGAAAATGAATTTAACTTGCTTTCAATTGTGTACCTTTACCTTCAGTTGCTTCAACACGCAACAAGTCATTTATAATACCTGTATAGAAGTTGGCGAGTTCTGCACCTTTACGCTTGAAATCTAGGAAATCTACACCGATAAAATCGACATGATCCCATCCTTGTATGATTGGTTTAACTTGCCAGATACCTCTTCGTGTGGCAGGTTCATCATTCGTAACATTAACAAATGGTTGATTGGACGGATGTAATGACGAAATCACTGGCACGACACCATCATTTTTACGCCATTCTTCTCTTGCATCATGACCAATAATTCTACTCGTTGTATCCATTAAGAAAAATGTACCTAAATCAGGATTTTCATAACCTAATGGACCAGTATGAGATGATACACCTGTATAAGTCGTGTACGTAATATTTGGATTCATACTTGTCATGTTGTTCAATTTTGCAGAGCCATCTAACGTTAAATCATAGGCAGCATTGTCGTCTGATGTCCAAATTTTGCTTTTACTAACGCGTTTTATATAGTCAATGTAACTCTCATTTGGTAATTGTTTAAAGCCCCATTGCGTTAATCCTAAATCGATATTCGAATACTTGTTACCCATAAATCGATTTAAAGCGAACATGATTTTTCTAACAGCTTCTGTATTTCCAAACTTATCAGCTGCTTGTGAACCATTATGTGGTGTTGCTAATGTTGTGATTGATGCAACCATATTGTCATGACCACCAGTGAATAATGGTGATATTTCTCCACCATGCGCTTTATGATAGGCAATTTCTTCTTTGTTACCATTTCTTAAAAACTCTTCCATTAAACGAATTGTTTGACCACCCATACTATGCCCTACAAGATGTACCTTTTTACCAGGTTCCCAATTAGGCATGATTCCTTTATATGTCTTACCATAGCGCTCATGTCCGTATTTAGCTGCATGTGCTGCACCATAATCTACGCGACCACCTTTGATGTAATAATAAAGTTCTACAGCACGATCATAGTTGCTACCAAATGCACTAACACTTGCTTGATGTACATTATAGCCTTGCTTTCTCAATTCTTCGATAACTTTAAATTTATTCCCACCCCAATAATTTGGGTATAAAGCAGGTGCATTATCGCCTACTAATCCTAAAAATCCATGTACAAAAACAACTGGATATTTGTTAAGTGGTTGTACTTGATTCGCTTTAAGTGGTCGAACCTTTTTAGCATCTGCTGCTGCATTTGTAGTCGAACGTGTTTTAGGCGCTTGAAGCGCATCTTTGATTAGTTGTTTATTATCAGTATTTTTATCTGTCGGTTTCTCTGGGGAATTTTGACCATCGATATGTTTACTTAAATCGCCAACTTGTGGTTTCTGTTCACTTTGGCGAACAGTATCATCTTGCTTTGCATCTATGATTTGATGCGCGGGTTGATGTGTATCTTGTTGATTTGGATGCTTGTCCGTGGTTGCATCTTGTGTTTTTGTTGATTTAGGTGCAGTTTTATCATTAGATGGGGGTGTTGTTGAAGTTGGTGCTGCTTTATCATGATTTGGTATTACCTTTTGTGCCGGAATGGATGGTTGTGATTTATCAACATCATTCGATTGTGACGTTGTCGATTGTGATCCATTACATTCAGCATGATGGGTGTTTTGAACCTGGTCATTTTGGCGTTCAGTTTTGTTAATCGCGTTATTTTGGTGTGACTGTCTAGAACCTTGTCGTTCAGAATCTTGCTTTACTTGATTATCATTTTGCGTTCTGATTGTTTTACTATTTTGTGTTGATTGATGCTTCGATGATTGAAGCGTATCTTTACCTTCTGTCACTGTTCCACTTTTACCATTCTCTTTATGCATATCGTCTAATTGCTTTCCTGACTGCATTTGATGTGACGTTATGGCATTCCCTTGTTCTCCCGGTTGATTTAGTGTTTCTTTTTGTGCCGCTGCATTAGTCGTTGGTGTTTTTTCCGAGGCTTGTGCTTCATGTGATGTCACAACAAACATTGTAGCCGCTAACACTGACACCACGCCTATTGAATACTTTCTAATACTATACTTTCTTTCTTCTTGTCCTCTTAACATATAATCACCTCAAAAGTATTTTTTTGACCCCCTCTTGAGAATGAAAAACAACTGCACCTTCAATATAACATGACATATATTATTTTTTGATTAAGACTACAAAATTAATAAAAATTTAATAATACGATATTAAATCGATACTAATCATTTACAAATATCTGTATCCTCAAATAATTTGTAATCACTTTTAATTGTGGCGTTGAATCAACACAACAACATTTAAGATAAATATTTTATTAAGTAATATAGTTTCAATCTATATATAATTAGTTAATTTGTATTGGTATGAAAATAATTCAAACTATACAATTATAGTAAGTTTTCAGATTTTTCTAAATTAAAACAATGATTCATCTCATTAAGGGGAAGATGCATCATACAGTTTTGTGTATTCATTTAAACAAAGGGGTTGCTTTAATGAATCAATATCATTCTAATGCACAACAACCAAGTGCATGGCGTTTTTTTGTCTATAGTTTAGTGGGCATACTATGTTTCTTTATTCCTTTTACGATTAATGGTAACAACACTATTTTCGTCGATCATGTTCATCTAGCCATTCGCTCAATCATAGGTCCACTTATGCCCTATGTTGCACTGATTATGATTTTAATTGGTACAGCGTTACCAATAGTGAGACGTACTTTTATGACTTCAATCACAAACTTGGTCATTACATTATTTAAAGTTGCAGGTGCAATAATCGGTATAATGTATGTATTTAAAATCGGTCCATCAATACTATTTAAAGCTAACTATGGTCCGTTTTTGTTTGAAAAATTAATGATGCCATTAAGTATCTTAATTCCAGTAGGTGCAATTGCGCTTTCTTTATTAGTAGGCTATGGCTTATTAGAATTTGTCGGTGTTTATATGGAGCCTATTATGAGACCTATTTTTAAAACACCAGGAAAATCCGCTGTCGATGCAGTGGCTTCGTTTGTCGGCAGTTATTCCTTAGGATTATTGATTACTAATCGTGTCTATAAGCAAGGGATGTACAACAAACGAGAAGCCACGATTATTGCGACTGGCTTTTCAACAGTTTCAGCAACTTTTATGATTATCGTTGCTAAAACTTTAGGATTAATGCCGCATTGGAATTTATACTTTTGGATAACTTTAGTCATCACATTTGTCGTGACTGCAATTACTGCATGGCTACCGCCAATCACCAATGAATCAACAGAATATTATAACGGACAAGAAGGAGAACAAGAAGTTGCTATTGAAGGAAGCAGACTGAAAACTGCATATGCAGAGGCGATGAAACAAAATGCATTAACACCTTCCCTCGTGAAGAACGTTTGGGACAATTTGAAAGACGGTTTAGAAATGACTGTTGGTATTTTGCCTTCTATATTATCGATTGGTTTTTTAGGACTGATTGTAGCGAACTATACACCATTCATTGATTGGCTTGGCTATATATTCTATCCATTTATTTATATTTTCCCAATTGCTGATCAGGCTGTACTTGCAAAAGCTTCAGCGATTTCTATTGTAGAAATGTTTTTACCATCTTTGTTAGTAACTAAAGCTGCAATGAGTACTAAATTTGTCGTCGGTGTAGTAAGCGTATCAGCCATTATCTTTTTCTCAGCATTAGTGCCATGTATACTAGCAACTGAAATTAAAATACCTGTCTGGAAACTCATCATCATTTGGTTTTTACGCGTGGCATTGTCGCTATTAATCACCATCCCCGTCGCTTTACTTATTTTTGGATAATTCAAATTGAAAATAAAATCACTATCATAAACAAACAAAACGAGATGAACCCATTACATTCATTCAGCCACCTAAGATAATTAGGTACCTTTAATTAATGATGGTCATCTCGTTTTTTATCGTTATCATTTAATCTTCCATAACTTGAACAAAACGTTTCGTAATTTCTTTTGGTCGTGTTATCGCACCACCAACGACTGAACAATGAACGCCTAAGTCCATCACGCGTTTATACATATCCGGTGTAATGACATTACCTTCCGCAATAACTTTTGCATCAACACTTTGTAGTACATCTTTTAGAAATTGGAAGTCATTTTGATAAAGTAATTGTCCTTGCGTATAACTAGTATAACCATGTAACGTCGTGCCAATATAATCAAAGCCAAGTCGTGCCGCATTTTTAGCTTCTTCAACGGTCGCGATATCAGCCATGATTTCAACGTTAGGTGCATGTGTTCTAATATATGTCACTAATTCGTCTAACGTTTCTTTCGGGCGTTGCTGTAACGTTGCATCCAATGCAATGACTTCACATTGGCTTTCTATCAGTTCATCAACTTCTTTTGACGTTGCAGTAATGAAAACATCTGAGTGATCATAGTCACGTTTCACAATGCCAATAACTGGTAAATCTACCGTTTCTTTAATTGCTAAAATGTCTTCCTTAGTATTTGCGCGAATACCAACAGCACCACCTTCATACGCAGCTAATGCCATTTTCGACATAATAAAAGATGAATGTAATGGTTCATCTGGTAGTGCCTGACAAGATACTATTAATCCATGTGGTAACATTATTCCTCACTCCATAAGTCGTTTTTTCACGTAAAGTCATTTACAATATATCATTAAGATAATTTTTATCAATGCTTTTTACTATCTTGAAAATATTTTTCATATATAATAGTAATCATTAAGATGAAGGGGTGACACAATGAAATTTGAGAATCGTGTTCAACGTTATCAACATTTATTTACAAAAACTGATAAACGCATCGTCAATTATATAAGACAAAATGGTTATAGCGATGCCTTTTCAACGATTAACTCCTTAGCCCATGCGATTGGTACATCACCAGCAACGATGACACGCTTTAGTCATAAGCTGGATTATGAGAATTTCCAAGATTTAAAATTTAATATTCAACAAGAAATGACAGAGACAGTTATTGAAAATAGCCCAATCATTCAAAGAATTCATAAATATCATCAACAAATCATTCAACAAACTGGTGAATTTATTGATAACGACATTATCCAAACCTTTATCGACAAACTTCAATCAAGTCGACATATACTCTTTGCTGGACTAGGTAGCTCTGGTTTATCAGCGACTGAATTTTATTATCGTATGATTCGTATGGGGCTAAAAGGTAATGTTACTACCGATTCACATTTAATGAAAATATCGGCATCTCTACTATCTCATTCGGACATGTTTATTGCTATGTCAAATAGTGGTAATACTTCGGAATTAATTTCAGCAGCGGAAGTCGCCAAATCTCATGGTGCATATGTCGTTGCCATCACAAATTTCGAAGGTAGTAAACTTACAGATTGTGCAGATTTAGTACTTTTAACAACGGATCAATCGCGTAATACCGACCATCAATTTATCAACACACAAATTGCGACACTCTTTTTAATCGATATCGTGAGTTATCATTTATTAGAAAATACAAATCTGAGTCAAACTTATCAACATACTAAATCTATTATCCTAGACAACAAATAACTAGTAGTATATTCAAATCCACCTGCAACTGTAAACAATCATCGTGATTGTCCCAACAAGTTGCTAGGTGCTTTTTTAATTTCAATGCCAAATACTTTTTTACATTTTTGAGAACTATACTTTCAAGCGTCTTCAATTTAATATGCCCGTGTCACACTGTTGGTTGATATAGTTTAGATTGGTCCTAGATAGAGTGTGATGTGTGGAACTAACAACAGCTCTCATCTCTCTTATCGGTTTCAAATTCTATTTTAGAATGACTCCTTCTTTCAACCATCATTGCAAACAGCCATATAATGCTGCATCATTTTTACTCTTAGTCGTTTGTATCGGTGCATAAACATAGTCTTTTGGTAAATAGTGTGCAACTTTCGGCTCGATATATTTAATGAGATTGTCTCCTTGTTCAGATATACCGCCACCAATTAATATAAGACCTGGATCATACATGACTTGTATTTGGGCAATCCCTTCTGCTACATCTTCTGCCCACTCATTCAATATTTGTTTTGCAATATCATCACCTTCTTCAGCTGCTTCAAACAATACTGGCACATGTGTGCTTCTCGTAAATCCTCCGTCAATCATGCGCTTTTTCAATGCACTCGTTGCAGCACGTTGCTCAAACGTTGTATTTTCAGTTGGACGATACAATAAATACCCAACTTCATTTGCCTTATGAAGTTCACCATTATCAATATGGCCTTGATTATTTTTGTACGCACCCCCAATGCCTGTACCAAGCGTCATACAAAAGATCCGTTCTGCTTGATATTGATGTAATTTCAATTCGCCTAGTAATGCAGCGTTTACATCATTTTTTACTTTGACATAAGGAGACAGGGATTTTAATAATCGCTTAAAATTAGTACCTTTATAATTCGGAATGGTTGGCCCTGCGTATACAATTTCGCCTTTTTGTTCATCAACAACGCCTGCTGATGAAATACCTATGACAGGTTGGATCAAATGATATTGCTTCATATATCCTGTTACAATCTCATATACTTTGTCAGTAATAAGCTCACTTTTATTGTCCGGCGTTGGTATTTGTTGATAGTCAAACATATTCAATTGCTTATCAATAACTGCCGATTTAATTTGAGTGCCTCCAATATCGATTGCGATGTAATACACCTTACTCACTCCATTTCTATTGATTTTGAAAAATATTTTCATTAATTATACATAAATATGACTACAATTTTCAAAAAATATTGTTACATTTTATGATAGCGTTTACAATTATAGCTGTAAACTATATTATCAAATGATTTTTTGGAGGGACTTCATAATGAACAAAGATTTAAAAGGTTTATATGCAGCGTTACTCGTTCCTTTTGATGAAAATGGTCAAGTAAATGAACAAGGACTTAAACAAATTGCTCAAAATGCCATTGAAACTGAAGAATTAGACGGTCTTTATGTAAATGGCAGCTCAGGCGAAAACTTTTTATTAAATACAGAGCAGAAGAAGCAAGTTTTCAAGGTTGCCAAAGAGGCAGTTGGGGATAAGGTGAAATTGATTGCTCAAGTAGGTTCGTTAGATTTAAATGAAGCCATTGAACTTGGAAAATATGCCACAGAACTCGGTTATGATGCACTTTCTGCCGTAACACCATTCTACTATCCATTTACTTTTGAAGAAATTAGAGATTACTATTTCGATATTATCGAAGCAACACAGAACAATATGATTATTTATGCAATACCAGATTTAACAGGTGTGAATATTTCTATTGAACAATTCAGCGAGCTATTTAATCATGAAAAAATTGTTGGTGTTAAATATACAGCGCCGAACTTCTTCCTACTCGAACGTATTAGAAAAGCATTCCCAGACAAATTAATCTTATCTGGCTTTGATGAAATGTTAGTTCAAGCTACGATTTCTGTCGTAGATGGTGCAATTGGTTCTACATATAACGTTAATGGTCGCCGCGCTAGAAAAATCTTCGACTTAGCAAGACAAGGTCAAATTCAAGAAGCTTACCAACTACAACATGATTCAAACGACATTATCGAAACAGTGTTATCAATGGGGATTTATCCAACATTGAAAGAAATATTACGTCATCGTGGCATTGATGCAGGATTACCGAAACGTCCATTCAAACCTTTTAACGAAGCACATCGACAAACATTAGATCAACTCATTGCAAAATACGATTTATAGACATCAAAGAATCAATACATTGTAAAGGGGATGTTGTCCATGAAAGAAGTTGGATTTGGCACACTGAACTGGGTTGCCGTTATCATTTATCTACTAGCTATGTTGTTCATTGGCGTTTATTTTACCAAGCGCGCGAGCCAAAGTACGAATAGTTTCTTTACCGCAAGTGGTCGCTTGCCATCTTGGGTAGTTGGGTTTTCAATTTATGCAACTACATTAAGTGCAATTACGTTTATGTCTACACCAGAGAAAGCATTTTTAACAGATTGGTCATATATTGCAGGTAACATCGCTATCGTAGCAATTATTCCATTACTCATTTATTTCTATGTTCCATTCTTTAAAAAGTTAAAGGTAACATCTGCATATGAATATCTAGAAGCACGTTTCGGACCTAGCATTCGTGTCATTGGCTCTTTACTATTTGTAGTTTATCATCTAGGGCGTGTAGCAATCGTTATCTACTTACCAACATTAGCGATTACATCTGTATCAGACATGAATCCTTATATCGTTGCATCACTCGTTGGTTTACTATGTATTTTATATACATTTTTAGGTGGATTCGAAGGTGTGGTTTGGAGTGATTTCATTCAAGGCGTCATTTTATTAGGCGGCGCTTTAGTTATCATTATTCTAGGTGTTATGAACATTAATGGCGGTTTTGGCACTGTCTTTGCAGATGCGATTGAGCACAAAAAATTAATTAGTGCAGACAATTGGAAACTGAATACTGCAGCAGCTGCCATTCCAATTATTTTCCTAGGAAATATTTTCAACAATTTGTATCAATACACGGCGAGTCAAGACGTCGTGCAGCGTTATCAAGCTTCTGATAGTTTAAAAGAAACAAATAAATCGTTATGGACAAATGGTATCCTAGCTTTAATTTCAGCACCTTTATTTTATGGTATGGGTACAATGTTGTATTCATTTTATGCACATGAAGCTGTTTTACCAAAAGGCTTCAATACATCATCTGTAGTGCCATATTTCATTTTGACTGAGATGCCACCATTTGTAGCAGGATTACTTATTGCTGCCATTTTCGCAGCTACACAGTCTACCATTTCATCTAGTTTAAATTCTATATCTGCTTGTATTTCAATCGACATTAAGCAACGCTTCTTCGGAAAAGGTAGCGAGCGACACGAAGTTAACTTTGCGCGTTTCATTATTATCATTGCAGGTATTTTCGGTTTTGGAATGTCACTATACTTAATTGCTTCTAATTCAAATGACTTATGGGATTTATTCTTGTTTGTAACTGGATTATTCGGCGTTCCATTGGCTGGTGTATTTGCAGTTGGTATTTTCACTAAACGTACGAACACATTCGGTGTTATTTGTGGATTAATATTGGGTATCATCTTTGCTTATGTCTATAATGGTGTTGGCAAAGGTAACTCACCTTTCTATGTATCTACCATTTCATTTACAGTTGCTTTTGTCTTTGCTTATATACTTAGCTTCATTGTCCCTTCAAAACATAAAAAAGATATAACGGGATTAACAATTTTTGAAAAAGATAAACCATCAACATACATTTCAAAAACGGCTACGAAAAAGTAGATTGTTATGATAAAACCCCATCACTAAGTTATGATGCGCTGTTGCGCCAACTTGGTGATGGGGTTTTGATGTTGTTATAAATTTAATTTAGATACTTCGATTAATTTACAATACTAGGCCAATGATTGATCCTGAAATGATTGAAGCTAGAGTTGAACCAAGTAACAGCCTCATTGCAAAGGATGCAACTTTTTCTCCTTGTTTATCACTAATGCCTTTAATTGAACCTACGATGATACCAACCGTACCAAAATTAGCGAAGCTTACTAAGTAAACTGAAATGATACCTTGTGTTCGAGCAGATACATCACCCAGGACATTTTTAAAATCAAGCATTGCTACAAACTCATTTGTAATTAATTTAGTCGCCATTAAAGAGCCAGCTGGAACAGCTTCGCTCCATGGAATCCCCATTAAGAATGCGATTGGTGCAAACACATAGCCAATAAGCTGTTTAAAGTTCAAACCAACACTACCAAACATGATATTAATTGCTTCCATTAGTGAAATAAATGCTAACAACATTACGGCTACTACAACAGCGATTTTAAACCCATCCATTGCACTATCACCAATCATTTGGAAAAAGGCAACTTTCTTAGGTTTTCCTGTTTTTCCATTCAATGTTTTAGTTTCTGTGGATTTCGTTAAGTTATCAATTTCAACATCAGTATCATCAGATTTATAGGGATTGATTACACTGGCGATGATAAGCGCACTAAAAATATTTAACATTACTGCTGTAACTACGAACTTAGGCTCAATCATCTGCATATATGAACCCAACATTGCCATACTAACAGCACTCATACCAGATGTCGCAATTGTATATAATTTTGCTCTAGACAACTTTGGTATAATGTCTTTTATAGTTAAATAAACTTCTGGCTGTCCAAACATCGCTGTCGAAATAGCAAAGTAACTTTCTAAACGCCCCATTCTCGTTATTTTATTAATAGCAATACCTACATATTTGATAATAAATGGTAATACCTTAATATAATTAAAAATGCCTATTAATACAGAAATGAACACTAATGGCAGCAACACATTTAAAAAGAATGTAAAGCCATTTTTATTTTGTATATCTCCAAAAACAAAGTTTATACCTGCTTTACTAACATTTATTAACCCTTCAAAAAATGAACCTAATGCAGTTAAGATTGTTAAACCAATCGTTGTGTTCATCATAAATAACACAATCAACACTTGAATAAATATCATTATTAACGTCTTTTTGAAGTCTATGTTTTTACGATCAAAACTGAATAAAAACGCAACAAATAGTGCAAATGCTATCCCTGTGATAGCGAATAAAATATTCATGTATCATCACCTACAATAATTTATTAACAGCGACAGCAATTTTAGCACCCAACGCCGCATTGTTTTCAACAAGTTTTATATTTGCTGCTAAACTTTTACCATTCGTTTTTTCTACAATTTTCCCTAACAAGAACGGTGTGGCGTCCTTACCTTTAATACCTTGGTTTTCGGCTTCAACAACAGCTTCATTTATGATTGCCTCAATATATGCTTTTGATAAGGCATGCTCATATGGAATTGGATTAGCAACAACAATGCCACCTTCAAGATTTAACTGCTGTTTTGTTAAATGAATGTCAGCAAGTCGTTCTGGCGTTTCAACCGAACTTGTTAACTTAATACCGCTTTCGCGAGTGAAGAATGCTGGCAATTCATTCGTTTGATATCCAATAACTGGAACGCCTTTTGTTTCTAAATACTCCATTGTCTTAGGTAAGTCTAAAATTGATTTGGCACCTGCACAGATAACAGTGACATTTGTTTTAGACAGTTCTTCTAAGTCTGCTGAAATGTCCATCGTATGTTCTGCACCTTTATGGACACCCCCAATACCTCCAGTAACAAAAAATTGAATACCAGCCATTGCAGCACATATCATCGTCGTCGCTACAGTAGTAGCACCAATACGCTGCATAGCAACAATTTCTGCTAAATCCCTTCTAGACACTTTAGCAACGTCTTTATTAGTTGCAAGTATTTCTAAATCTTCACTTTCTAAACCAATTTTAATTTTGCCATCTATAATGGCTATGGTTGCTGGAATGGCACCATTATTCCTGATAATTTGCTCTACTGTTGTTGCCATTTCAACATTTTGTGGGTACGGCATACCATGCGAAATAATTGTTGATTCTAATGCTACAATCGGTTGATTGTTCTCCCGTGCTTGCTGAACTTCTCGAGAATATTCAATATACTTTTGTAAATTTGCCATTTTTATAATCCTCCATATCGTGATAAAGTTGCTGTTGATCTAGGTTTTGCCTAACTGTATATTTCGTTTCTATCGTTTTCTTTGCGTTAACCATACCAGCAATTAATATATCTTCAGTAGGCATCCCATTTAACCAGCTATACACTACTGCAGCACAGAATGAATCACCTGCACCTGTAACATCTTTCACACTATTTGATGGCATAACTGACTTGATGATTTCTTCCTCACCACTTCGATAAATGAGTTCTTTCACGCCATTTGTCACAATAACATTTTTAACACCTAAATCATTCCAGCGTTTAGCAGCTATTTTTAAATCATCAGTAGATTCTATTTTTAAATTTAAGTATGTTTCTGTTTCATCTTTATTCGTGATAATCCAATCAATAGCATGTAATGAATCAGGCATATTTTTCATTTTTGGGGAAGAAACCGTGGTGATAACTAATTTGATTTGATGTTTCGTGGTATAGGCACATAAGAAGTTTAATGCCTCTTTGCCTAAATTCAAATCGACAATAATGCACTTAGCCTTTTTCAATAAGTGTGAACGCTTAATTAAAAATTCAGGCGTAATGTAGTCAAACACTTCCATATCTGCTAAGCCATATGTCATGTCGCCTTCTTTACTAATTAAAGCTGTATATGAACCTGTACTCGCATTTTCAAATTGTTGAACATGATCCAAATTCATAAATGGTGTGGACAATCGTTTAATCATTTCCCATTCACTATCTTGTCCACTAGCAGATAAAAAAGCGACCGTTTCGCCAAGCCTACCTAAGTTCTCAGCAATATTTCTTGCTACGCCACCAATAGAGCGTGTTGACGTTACAGGATTTGATGTTTCTGCAACTAAATCTTTATGCACATAAAACTTACGATCTACATTCGCTGCGCCAATACAAACAATAGGATAATCTTCATTTAAAACATATGCCTTTCCCATAACATATTCCTTTTGTATTAATCCTGAAATAATGTTTGCTACGCTGGGTCTAGATAATCCAATTGCCTCAGCAAGTTCACGTTGTGAAATAAACGGATTATCTTTAATTCTTTTTAAAATTTCTTTCTCAGAATCGCTCATAACATCCCTCCTCATATTGACTTAAAATAATTGAATCAGTGAATTTACAAAAATATCGTAGCATGCAGTTATTTCTGTTGTAAACGCTTACATTTACCGTTATATCAATGATATTTGTTTATAAAATACGCATAATTTCGTAAAAAGTAAGTTCATTCCATCGCGTAAAAGGCACTTGAGAAAATGATAAATGTTTATACAGTATGATATTTGTCGACTATAAATTATGACATTTTTATGTCTTATATTTTCTATAAAAAAACGTGACTCATTATCGACTTTTACATCGACTGAATCACGTTACTATGTTTTATTTGTTTTTACTATTCAATATGATGATGTTATGCGTCTACTGCACCTCGATTAATCATGTCTTGCTTAGTAACAATTGGATATTTTTTAAATACGATTGAACCAAGATAACCTGCAAGCGCACCTACAATCGCCATTACTACACCATAAATCACAATTGTCGTCGGATGATTAAATCCAAACATAACTAAAAATCCTGCAATCGGTGTAGCTGTACCTGTCGCATCGTTAATTAAACCTGACATAGCAATAATTAAACCAGCAATCGCACCACCAAAGAAATTTGTAATATAGATTGGAATTGGATTGGCTGATACAATATCTGCTTGTGATAAAGGTTCAATACTTACTGCAATCGTAGACTTACGATCACCTAATTTTAAGCGATGGAATAGCGTCCCATTCATAAATGCCGAACTAAATGCTGCCATGGCACCAATAGCCATAGGTACACCCGTTAAACCTAACAAAGCTGTCAATGCCATTGAACTCAATGGCGCTGTGCCGACAACCGTGATAATACCACCTAAAATGATACCCATGATAATTGGATTCGTATTCGTACTACTTTGGATAATATCACCAATTCTAATCAATGTACTATTCACTACTGGCGTTAATAATACTGCAATAAGACGAGCTAATGGCGCTAAGATGACAATCGATCCAATTAAGTCGACACCATCCGGCACATATTTCTCTGTATATTTCATCACATATCCAATCATATAACCCGCAAAGAAACCTGGTAATAAATCCATACCACCGCACGCGGCTGCTATAACTAATGCATATACTGGTGACACCCCGATAGCTAATGCTGTTAATCCAGCGGCAGCGACACCACCTAGACCTCCCGCAGCGTCTCCTAGCTCTTCTAAAAATTTAATACCGAATACTTCGCCACCAACATATTTATTAAATGCTTCTACTAAAAATGTTGCGATTGCTGCATTAGCTAATGCTCCCATGGCGCGCATACCATTAGGCGCTTTATATGTAAATAATGTAAAAATCACTAAGACCAAAAATAAAAATAAAGTACCTATCAATAAATCCATAACCATTGACCCCCATTACGATAATTTTATATTCAATCCCCATATTTAAATATTGAATACTTAGAGGCCATTTTACTACAAAAAATATTATATTTCACGGAATATTTCTAATTTTCGATAATAATTATTATTAATTGAATGTGAAAGTTTATTCAAATAATACATAAACATAAAAATACCGGCACATGATGTACCGGCTTAATAAAACTATTCTACTGTTTCATTTTCAAGATTAAGGATGCCATCTTTCATATGATATGAACGATCACAATATGCTTTAAGTCGTTCATCATGTGTAACAATAATACATGCTTTCTTTCTTTGTTTGGCTTGATCACGTAGAATTTTAATGACTTCAATCGCATTTTCAGTATCTAACGCCGCGGTAGGTTCATCCGCTAAAATAATCGACGGATTCGTATATAACGCTTTGGCTATGGCCACACGTTGTTTCTGACCACCTGAAATTTCTGAAGGTAACTTATTAAGCAATGATGTTAGCCCTAATTGTGACATAAGTTGCTGATAGTCTTCATTAGACATAACATTCTTATTTTTCTTTTTCAATAATGTAAATTGTTGCTTTACCGTTAAAAATGGCACAAGGTTTGTAGCTTGTAAAATAAAACCTATCTCAGACATTCTAACTTTTGCCAATGCTTTTTGCTTCATTGTCGTAATATCTTGGTTATTGATTAAAATGTGCCCAGATGTCGGCGTTTGTAAAGCACCTGCCATAGTTAGAAATGTACTTTTACCAGAGCCAGAAGGTCCAACCAATGCTATAATATCACCTTTATTTATCTCAAAATTTGTATCTTTAACCGCTTCAATGTTACGATTCCCATCTTTAAATGACTTTGTTACATTTTCAAATTTCAACATTTGCTACACCTCCTACCCAATCGCCTTTAACGGATCTATTTTTCTAATTGTTAAAATGGAGAATAAACTTCCTAATACAGAGACAATCATTAACACAATTGCAAATACGAGTAATGTTAGTACATCGAATTTGACAGGTACTGCATCAGGTAAAAATGCACCTGTAACGCCTGTTAACAGTAAACCAAATGCCGTACCAAATAATGCTAATATGAGCGTCTGCGAAATAACTACGTTCGCTAAATAGCCATTCGTAAATCCTTGAGCCTTTAATATGCCAAATAAACTTGTTTTTTGTAATGTCATGACATATAAGAAAATGCCTATAACTGTAGCTGAAATGACAAATAAGAATGAAATCATAAAGTTTAATGTTAAGTTCTGTGGTTTATAACCTGGTAAATTTTCAATAAAGTCATTAATACTTACCGCTTCAAGCTCTTGGTTTAATTTTTTGTCTTTCCAATTTGTATCACGTACAACAACTGCATTGATTTTATCTCCAGTCAATCTAGGATTGATTTTGGCAATGGTAGCGTCATTCGTGAAAATGACTGGTGACGCATTATATTTTGCACTTTCTGTAAAACCTACGATATGCAATTTTTCATCTGATTGAGATAGTGATAATGTGTCACCAATTTTAAATCCTTTATTTTTAAGTGTTTCATCAGCTAACACTTCATTATCTTTAGTCGCTTTATGCCCTTCTATTAATCTCGGAACTAAAAATGATGACTTTTCAACACCGAACACTAAAACATTGTCTTTTTGATGGCCATTAGAGACAATTTCACCTGTTTGCTTCAAAGTAGCTTGCTTCTTGTATTTATTTTCAATATCTTTCTTGTTAAAAACAGATTGTTGCACAGTTTGATTGGCATCTTTATTTAGAACAATGGCATCTGCTTGCCACTTATCAATGCCTTCTTTATTCATATTGATAAGACCATTCGCCAATCCAGATAATAAAAATAGCAAGTAACTAATCATCGTTAACACACCAATAATTAGTCCAAACTTCAATTTGTTGCGCCGTATTTCATTCCAAGCTAAAAACATGCATTTCTCTCCCTACTACTATGATTTAAACATTGTTTATATTCTTAGATGCACGTACGTCGTGTTGCGCTCTGTAATGTTATACATACACTTATCCTTCATTATACCCGAACTTTTTATATTAAAAGCAAATTTATGGAAAATGCAATTAATTGTCTATTATTTTTGTACGGTACATTTAAAATTAAGGATCAATTTAAAAACGCCTACATATACCTTTAAGTACATGTAGACGTCCAATTCATATATTATTTAACTTCGCCTGTTTTAGGATCGAATTGCTTAATAGCATTTTTACGTAATTTATCTTTTGCTTTGTCACTTGCTTTATAGTTATTGTTGTAAATTGTAGCTTCCCAACTACCATACATTGGGTTAGGGAAAATGATATATTTCTTACCGAAATCGTCTTTATGTTTTTCAATTAATGCTTCACGAGATTCAGCTGTAGCTTCTTTTGGATCTGTAAAGTCTAATAAATTATCTCCAAATAGCATGACAAGTTTATGATCCTTTTGAACTATTTGTCTGCGTGATTCTTTACTCTTATCATGTTTACCTTTTAGTAAAATATGACTCTTCTTAGCTTGAGGGATACCTTGTTGTTTTAAGTTCTTTTGTGTTGCCTTTAAATCTTTTTCTTTATCTCTATCAGAAATATAGTAGATATCGACACCTTTTTTGTCAGCATATTTCAAGAATTCTTTTGCGCCATAGACAGGTTTAGCTTTAGCAGCTTGTACCCATTCATGCCAACCTTCCGGGAAAGGTTTATTATGTATTGATGCATAGCCTTGATATGGAGAATTATCTAAAACTGTTTCATCTAAATCCAAAGCAATAGCTAACTTATGTTTACCTTTATTCTTTTTAATCTCTTTATCTAACTGAGTCTTTGCACTGTTATAACCTTGTAAATATAATGCTTTTGCTTCAGCTGAATTTTGATACCAAGCCACTGCCATAATATTTTGATTACCAAGATTCACCTTTTGTGATGCTGGTATAGAAGCTTGTTGCGTTTGTTGAACTTCAGCAGAACTTTTGGCAAACGCTGTAGAATTTGTCGTTTGTGGTGCTGAAACTGTAACCGCTACCGATAATGATGCTATTGCAATATACTTTGAAATTTTATTCATCTTATCACCTCATGATTAATATTTAAAATACAGTTAAAATTATAAATGCATTTATTTAATATTGCTATACTATGAAAAGATATTTAATATTATTTCTTGAAAAGCTAACAAATATGTGAACATTTCATATAAGCATGATTTAATGGGAGACCTATCACATGAGAGAGATTTGTGATTTATCACGTAATAAACTTAAATTCATTTGAGTGACTAGGCCTTTCTATCAGACATATTAACTCATCCACGTATCATTATGTGTACAGTGTGCTATCTCTTATTTACCTATTGGAACAACCATAAACCCATCCATAGTTTACCTTTTATAAATAGCAGTCCTCACTCATACAATTTCTCATAAAAATCACAACGCTCCAACGTATTTCCAACTTACTTTCACCTATTTTAATTCATAAAAACGACACTTTAATTGTCATTATCCAATAATAGCAAGACGTTATTATTGCAATCTTTT
The DNA here is from genome assembly GCF_016893255.1 of Staphylococcus sp. GDB20D11A. Classification (NCBI taxonomy): domain Bacteria; kingdom Bacillati; phylum Bacillota; class Bacilli; order Caryophanales; family Staphylococcaceae; genus Staphylococcus; species Staphylococcus sp. GDB20D11A. Next base: position 81,253 of record NZ_JAFEPJ010000001.1, on the reverse strand, counting down.
TTATAAAATAATAGAATCATAGTATTGTCATTTAAAGATAAAGTAAGTACGTTTTTTTTTTCAGATTTTTTAAATTATTATGAATATCTAGTTTTAGGAAGGAAATTACATTGAAAAAACAAGTTATTATTTCGGGCCTCATGTTATTTTCACTATTTTTTGGAGCCGGAAATTTAATATTCCCGCCCATGCTCGGCCATACAGCGGGTCAAAATATGTGGATTGGCATGTTTGGCTTTGCCCTTACTGGCATTTTACTACCCTTTATTACTGTTATCGTTGTCGCATTTTATGATGAAGGTGTTGAAAGTGTAGGCAATCGTATACATCCATGGTTCGGGTTTATTTTCGCTGTCGTCATTTACATGTCTATCGGGGCATTTTACGGTATTCCACGTGCTGCAAATGTCGCGTATGAAATTGGCACAAGACACATTTTACCAGTACATAACCAATGGACTTTAATTATATTCGCAGCAATCTTTTTTGCTATCGTTTATTGGATTAGTTTAAATCCATCGAAAATCGTTGATCATTTAGGAAAATTATTAACACCGTTATTACTATTAATGGTCGCTCTATTAAGCATTGCTGTCATTTTCAACCCTGAATCTGCACTAAGTGCACCTAAGGATAAATATATAACACATCCTTTCATTGCAGGAAGTTTGGAAGGCTATTTTACAATGGATCTCGTTGCAGCATTAGCTTTTTCCGTAGTCATTGTCAATGGCTATAAGTTTAAAGGCCTCACAGATCGCATGAAAATATTAAAATATGTCTGCTTTTCAGGTCTTATTGCAGCCATATTACTTGGTATGATTTACTTTGCGTTGGCATATGTAGGTGCGTCAACAGCTCCAGGAAACTTTAAAGATGGTACTGATATATTGACGTACAATTCATTACGCGTATTTGGTTCGTTCGGTAACCTCGTATTTGGAATGACGGTTATTCTTGCATGCCTAACAACATGTATAGGACTCGTCAACGCTTGTGCAACATTTACTAAGAAACACGTGCCTAAGTTTTCTTATAAAATATTCGCACTTGTTTTCTCTATCATAGGATTTTTATTTACAACACTTGGTTTAGAAATGATTTTAAAAATTGCTGTACCATTGTTGACATTAATATATCCCGTGTCTATTGCACTTGTACTGATATCATTTGCTAACATGTTTAGCACATTCAGATTCAGTTGGGCCTATCGACTCGCAACTGTTATTACATTGATTATTTCAATTTTACAAATACTAAATAGTTTCAACTTATTACAAGGTGTTATTTTGAAATGGTTTATGATGTTACCTTTAGCAGATATCGATTTAGCTTGGCTTGTACCATTCATTCTTTTGGCAATCATAGGTTTCATCATCGATGTAGTTATACGTCGTCCGAAACAAGCGACAACTTAATAGATGCATAATCTCCTAGTAATGATCGTCGCATCATTACTAGGTTTTTTTTGCATGAAAATCTGTATTTATTCATTGATACTAACTGACGATTAATTATTTTAAAATAAATGATTTGTTAAAAAATCCTAGCTGTTATTCAAAAATATTAGTTTTTAAAATTAATTTTGTGAAATTATTCACAAATAAGGCGATTCATAGTATACTCTGATTAACAAATGAAAAGTGAGGATGTCATTGTGAAGGAGAAACATATTAAATGGGATAAAATATTTTATGGGGACGACTGGGTAAATAACGTAGTCGAAACGATAAGAACGAAAGATATATTACAAATCGTTTATTTAAAACGTTATTTATTACGCGCTATGATGGCAGGATTTATTATCGGTATTATTACGGTCTTCGTGCTATCAGTTAAAGCAACACACGAACCAGATTTACCGCCAGGCATTGTGAATATGGCCAGCGCCATTACATTCAGTTTTGCGTTAGTACTCATTTTATTTACAAACTCCGAACTACTAACCAGTAACTTCATGTACTTTACTGTAGGCCTGTATTATAAAGTAATTAAACCGACTAGAGTATTGAAAATATTTTTATTGTGCTTTGCAGGAAATATTTTAGGTGCTGCTATTTTATTTAGTTTCATGCGTTTTTCAAATGTAATGACGCCAGATATGTTAAATCAGTTATCAGCAGTTATTGAGCATAAAACGTTGTCTACTGGTTTTGTAAGTATATTAATGAAAGCGATATTCGCCAATTTCTTTATCAATATTTCATTAGTTATTGCCATGCAAATTGACGATGTACTCGCAAAAATGTTTGTCATGATGTTCGGTGTTACCATATTCGCCTTTATGGGTTATGAACACGTAGTTTACAACAGTTGCTTATTTATGGGTGGTTTAATTTATCAAGTTGATACATTGCACTCCATACCAGCTATTTCGAATATTGCTGCCGCTTTTATCGGTAACTATATCGGAGGCGGTCTCATTATAGGTTTATTCTATGCTTACTTGAATGATCATCATCAATTTTATAAAAATAATTAACTCTATTTGAACAATGCGTTAGTCGATGCCTTTAATATTTAGAAGTGCATTGTCTAACGTATTTTTTTAAAGTTCGTCAATGCTTTTTGTCCGATGGCATGCTTATTATCAAATACAAAATACTCTCTTAAAAGCAGTTATTGACTGAAAATCTACTTCTAAGAGAGCACTTTATTTAATCGGTTAATTTGTTAAAACCTAACAGAAATATAATTACTTAAGAAATCTTGAAATTTCAATATACGATGTTTATGATAAGTCGCTTATTTGATCTTTAGGCTTGTTATTAGTAAGTAGTTTAATACCACTGACTAACCATAAAGCAAATGTAATTATGTTACCACTTATTACAGCTCCAATAATCAACAATATACCACTCATTTTTTTGTTTTTAGATGCTTTAAACATACCGATTGCACCTAAAATAATTGAAATGATTCCAAATATAAATAGGAATAAGAATAATACAGTGAAAATTGCTGCTGCTGTTTCTGCATCAACTGGGTCAACCTCACCATTAACTGTTGTTGACACATCTGTAGTCATTACACCTGATGCTGCTAAAACCATAAATAGTAAACTAAATACCGTTGCTAAACCCTGAACAACAATTCCTATTATTGTCATTATTTTGATCGATTTTTCCATTGTCTTACTCCTTTATTATTATTTACAAACTTACGTTTGTGTTCTTATATATAAATGTTTAAATTTATATCGTGTTTATTTTAAAAATTATTGTCGCTAAAGCTCATTTACTTTTTGAAACTGGTTAAAAGTTTTAAAGAAAGCATACATTAATCTTTTTCCACTTCTACATTTTCATCTTCATAATCTGCTTTATGGTCTTTCATATACTTAATTGGATCTATTTCTCTATTGATTTCTGCCTTACCATCTTTTATTTCATATGCGAAATAATACATTTTTTCACGATCTTTATACAATTGAATACCAATAACAATGACTTTACCATCTTTATAAACATGTGTATTACTGTCTTCTTGTTTAATGTCTGTTTTAATAGTGTTTTGTACTTTCGAGGCAATTTTATTCATTTGATTCTGTTCTTTGTACACTTTATCAATATCTTTTTGATACTTTTCACCTTTATTAGAACAACCTGCCAATACAATTGCTAACATTAAAAATACTACCAACATTCTTTTCATCATTTTTCTCCTTAGATGGCTGTCATTTTCCACACACTACAATACTGATAATATTCTTTATCATTGTGATGTTTGAACAATGTTTAGCCAATTGTTATCAACTTAAAATTCGTTTAAATGTTTGACGCAAGATTTTGATTAATTATGATATTAAAGTCTGTTTAATATAAACATCTATTCCAGTGTTAATTTACAACTATCTACTGAAAATTATGTCATCATAATAAATTATGCAATAACTATTTGATACCTTTACATTGCTATGTATCTCTAAAAATTGCCTCCTATATATTTATTTAATCTCCAAATATTTAACTATTTATAATTATAGTAAAAAACATTTTAATAGTATATACTTTTCTCATATTTTTTTGATATAAGTTTTAAAAAATAAGTCGATGTGCATCAACTTTATAAAATACACTACAATAACCTTTTCAATTAATGGCAATTTTAAATTTATATCGTGATTTATTAATTAGTTAAACTCATTTATACATATGATGTATGGATACCGAGAAGCTAATAGACTTTTTAAGTTGCAAATAATCTTATCGTTTACCTTCTTCTTTGAGTCAAATGTAAAACGAGGTTGGTTTTGCACAGCCTTCTATAACATATATGCTACTCTTGCTCTTTAACATACTTCTCTACTTCTTTAACTTTATTAATTTCATATTCCGTTTCTGGTAAAACACCAAACTTTTTGTACATATAATAGTTTTCCTTTCCTGATGGTCCAAAACCTAATTTAATCCAATCAATATAATCAAAAGATACTTTCAAATTCCCCTCTCTTGTAAAGTCAAATTCACATGATGTCCATGGTTCTAAATCTTCTTTTTTAAATAAATCCCTTAAATTCATAAACAAGTAATAAAGATTCATCCATAAATCATCAAATATTTCTTCTGAAATATTATAATCTCTAGATATATCCGTGTAATAATTCAATTCATCGCTACCTGGTTTTGTATAATTAAAAACGACTTCTCCACCTTCATCATCTAGGTAGGCAATTGTATATACCTTTTCCCATTCTACCGGTATCATACTGCTGATCTCATTTGCAATTTCATTGTACATTTCACTTAATTTTTCTTCGAAAGTCATGTTATCTCCCCTATAGTTCAGCTTCTTCTTGCTCTTTAATATATTGCTCGATTTCTTTAATTTCTTCCATTTCGTATTCCATTTCTGGTATAACTCCAAATTTTTTATACATATAATAATTTTCACGGCCTAATTGATCAAACTCTGAATTCGCCCAATCAATATAATCAAATGAAACATTCAATTTGCCGTCTCTTGTAAAGTCAAATTCACATGATGTCCATGGTTCAAGTCCTTCTTCTTTAAATAAATCTCTTAGTTTATCAAATTGCTTATATAATTCATATACTGAGTCCATAAATTCTGATCTTGATATATTATATTTATTTAACACGCTCGTATAGTAAACTAATTCATCACTTCTTGGTTCAGTATAATTGTAGAACACTTCTCCGCTTCTTTCATTTACATAAGCCATTGCATATACCTTTTCCCATTCTACCGGTATCATACTGCTAATTTTATTTGCAATTTCATTGTACATTTGACTTAGTTTTTCTTCGAAAGTCATATTATCTCCCCTATAGTTCAGCTTCATCTTGCTCTTTAATATATTGCTCGATTTCTTTAATTTCTTCCATTTCATATTCCATTTCTGGTATAACCTCAAATTTTTTGTACATATAATAATTTTCACGGCCCAATTGATCAAACTCTGTATTTATCCAATCTATATAATCAAATGAAACTTTTAATTCACCTTCTTTTGTAAAATCAAATTCGCATGATGTCCATGGTTCTAAATCTTCTTCTTTAAATAAATCTCTTAACTCCTCAAACAAATCATATAAATCCATCCATAAATCATCAAATACTTGCACAGAAATGTTATACTCCTTAGGTATATCGGTGTAATAATTCAATTCATCGCTGTTTGGTTTAGTATAATTAAAGAATACTTCACCTCCTCCATCATCTATATACGCCATTGTATATACCTTTTCCCACTCTACCGGTATCATACTGCTAATCTCATTCGCAATCTCGGTGTACATTTGACTTAGTTTTTCTTCGAAAGTCATATTATCTCCCCTAATCTCTACTTTAATAATAACGATATATTTATAAATACATTCAAATAACTTGAAATTCTATTTTTACAATTTAGTAAAATCTAAATATATGCATCCATTTAAATTTTCACCCTAAATTGGTTCATCATCTTGAAACTATATATTTTTCTTAAATCCTTCAGAGTTTTTACTTACAATACACGTTTCCATTTTTCGAAAATGGAAACAGCCTCGTGATTTTCAACGCAAATAAATGAAGGGACAAATTTAACAAACCGTTTGAGTTACTCATGTTCATCTACCTTTCATTAATCATTATTAAAATTTAGATTCGCTTTCTAAACCATTACATTTTTTATATTTTAATATTGAAAAAATCACATTTTACATTCATTGTCATTATCTTTTTATCTTCAAAGTATTTGAAGTCTTTTAGATTCAGCTACATCTATTATGTATAAATCATTAGGACGGATTTCTTTTAAACCCGTCCTATTTTAAATTAATATATTCTATTGCTTTAATCTTGATTGCTGTATTTTATAAACGAATACTGTACCGATTGTAAATAAAATGATAGCAATAATGAATAATGGTATTCCAAACATATTAAAAAGTTCACCGTAAAGTTTTATTCCAATTTCCATAAACCTAGCTTTCATTACGAAGTAAAATAAGATAGACATAAATATAAATACTGCATATGTCCCAATGATTGATAAAATTATCGTTGGTTTTGATATAGATTCAAGTGCTTTAGAATTTTTATGCGGTGTATAAACAAATAGCCACATGACATTCATTGCCAACATTCCAAAGCTACCTAAACATAAAATAAATCCATAAACACTTGCTAAACTTAAAATCCCTGCAATTGTTAAAAGTATTCACCAAGTATATTTCATGCTATGACACTTCTTTTCCTATTTTGTTATATCTTAAAACAGAAATCCCACTTATTAACCAAGCAATAAATGTTAATAAATTGGCACTGATCACTGCACCAATAATATACAAAATGCCACTCGCTCTATTATTCACAAACAACTTTTTCATAGCTATAATGCCTAATAAATCTGAAGCTAAAGAAACAACAAATAATATTGCAAATATTGTCACGAATGTTGCTTGAGCAGTTTCTGGACTTTGTATAGTTTGTTCACCATTAACAGTTGTGGTCAATTCTGGCTGTATAATTCCTGTTGCTGATAAAATTAAAAATATTAAAAATAACAATGTTAAAAAACTTTGAATAATAATTCCAATTAAAGACGTCACTTTGATTAATTTTTCCATTTTCCTACTCCTTAAAATTATTTTACTTTAATATCTTTATAATCTGATTTGTGTTCTTTCACGTATGTTTTAGGATTAATATCTCTCTTATAATAAATTTTGTCGTTTTTAAACTCGTAAGTCGCGTAAAACATTTGATCTTTATCTTTAAATAACTTATAGCTGATGATAATTAATTTGCCATCATCAAATACATAAGTATTTACTTTATCCTTATTAAATTCAGGATTAACTTCATTACTCTTTTTAACCATCTCTTTATGAGTTTCTTGTTGAATTTTCATTACTTTATTAATTTGACTTTGATATTTATTTTCATTTTGCTCATTACCACAACCATAATTTATTATACTCATCATTATAATTAACAATCCTATGCATAATCTTTTCATCGGTTACTCCTTAATTATCTATTTTTAATAAAAAAGTCTTTCAACTCTATCGGTTTGCGATTAGGTTTTATAAAAAATTCCCAAAAGTGATAGGCCGGCTGTCCGGATTTTTTATTTTCTCTAAATGAGCGAATATGTAAAAATCTAAAATAGAATGGAATCGCATATAATCCTGGAATGATATACAGAATCGACAATACTTTTGTAACTTTCACCCTATTAGCTAATTCAATATTACTTTGATCATATTGATAGTTTTTCAATAAAATAAAGTAAAAAATAATTTCTAACAATATGGTAATTGCATATGCAACCATAATTGAAATATAACAATAAAAGCTTACTCTATCGCCAAAATCCCTACCATACTGCAAACGATTATTTATTATACCTGCAATAACTGGTAGAAACGCCAGTAAAATCATCATTGCAAATGGAATAACTTCAAATGATAAAAATATTTTGTTTATTCTCTTTATTTTTTCCATTTCTGCTCCTTTAATTAGTTAATTTTTCAATAGCAGCAACTATTGAATTTTTTGCATTTTCTAGTACAGATAATGTACTATCTAATGAATTAACTTCATTTTGCATCTCGGTAATTTTATCGATGAGTCTATCGATGTTATCATCAATATTTTTTATACAATTTGTTATTGAGGCACTTATGAGTTCGTTTTCACTTTGATCTTCCAATTTCGAATGATTCTTCCTAGAAATATCAGCAATTTTAAATTGCAGCAAACTAAGATTAAACAAATCTTATTGCTTAACCTCTTTCCCATAATTAACTTTCTTGGCTTTTAATATATTGCTCGATTTCTTTAATTTCTTCCATTTCGTATTCCATTTCTGGTAAAACACCAAACTTTTTGTACATATAATAATTTTCACGGCCCAATTGATCAAAATCTGAATTTATCCAATCAATATAATCAAAAGATACATTCAATTTACCTTCTCTTGTAAAGTCAAATTCGCATGATGTCCATGGGTCAAGACCTTCTTTTTTAAAAGTTTCTCTTAACTCATCAAACATTCGATAAACTTTAAACCATGAATTCTTAAAAATATCTTTTGAGATATTGCAATCTTTAGGTATGTCTGAATAATAATTTAATTCTTCACTACCTAGTTTAGTATAATTAAAAATGACTTCTCCAGCTTGATCAGTTACATAGGCTATTGTAAATACTTGCTCCCATTCTACTGGTATCATCCCACTAATCTCATTCGCAATCTCGTTATACATTTGACTTAGTTTTTCTTCGAAAGTCATATTATCTCCCCTATAGTTCAGTTTCTTCTTGTTCTTTAATATAATCTTCTATTTTTTTAACCCTATTTATGGCATATTCTTTTTCGGGCCAAATTCCAAACTTTTTATACATGTAATAATCTTCTCTTCCCATTGGTCCAAATTCTGAATTCACCCAATCAATATAATCAAAAGATACGTTTAATTTACCTTCACTTGTAAAATCAAATTCACATGATGTCCATGGTTCTAAATCTTCTTTAAATAAATCTCTTAACTTCTTAAACAATCTATATAAATCCGTCCACAAATCATAAAATACTTTTTCAGAGACATTATACTCTCTAGGGATATATGTGTAATAATTCAATTCATCACTACCTGGTTTAGTATAATTAAAAACGACTTCTCCACCTTCATCATCTACATAAGCAATTGTATATACTTTTTCCCACTCTACTGGTATCATTTCACTGATTTCATTTGCAATTTCATTGTACATTTGACTTAGTTTTTCTTCGAAAGTCATATTATCGCCCCTATATTTCAGCTTCATCTTGCTCTTTAATATATTGCACGATTTCTTTAATTTCTTCCATTTCATATTCCATTTCTGGTATAACCCCAAATTTTTTATACATATAGTAATTTTCTCTAGCTAACGGACCTAAACTTAATTTAATCCAATCGACATAATCAAAAGATACGTTTAATTTACCTTCGCTTGTAAAGTCAAATTCGCATGATGTCCATGGTTCATGTCCTTCTGTTTTAAATAAATTCCTTAAATTCTTAAACAAGTAATACAGATTCATCCATAAATCATCAAATATTTCTTCCGAAACATTATAATCTCTAGATATATTCGTGTAATAATTCAATTCATCGCTACCTGGTTTAGTATAATTAAAAACGACCTCTCCACCTCTATCATTTACATAGGCTATTGTATATACTTTTTCCCACTCTACTGGTATCATCCCACTGATCTCATTCGCAATCTTGTTGTATATTTCACTTAGTTTTTCTTCGAAAGTCATGTTATCGCCCCTATATTTTCAAAATAGATATTGGTTTCATTTCCGTTAAATAAAAAGCACTAAACAACACCTCTACGTCGCTTAATGCTTCTTCAAATTAATATTACTCATTTTAAACCTAAATACACTAATGGAACTAAAATAACTGCAACTATTGTTACGATAAGTGGAATTCTAAATAATTTCGAGTCTTTGCAGTATTATATTATTTGTAAATAATAGCCCTAAAACTCCTACTCATTATTTTGTCTTTCAATTTATTTAACTATTTATAATTATAGTAAAAAAGATATTAATAGTATATACTTTTTTACCATTTCGTAAATAAAAATTTACCAACAACTATATGTAATACAATTATAATAATCTTGATAAAATCATATTCAGAATAAATAACCAACAACTGAAAACTATTAGACTTATTACAACAAAAGCAAGCGTTCCTTTTCTAATTCTAATAATCAAATCCCATTAATATCAATCCACTCAAATTCTTTCACATCATTGAGTAAAATAATGTGTTGAAGTTGATTTTTTATATAAGTATACTCCAACAGTAATTTATAAAATTATTTAGTCATCATCTTCTTTGTTTAATTCAAAAATATAGAATCTACTGTATTGCATAATAAATTGAAATGCCACAAATTGTGTACAAGCAATAATAATGATACTTACCATTATGACAAACTTGGATTCTACGACATTAGGAATCAATATATATTCGATAATTTTTTCAATATATATAAATGAGCTCAACGCAGTTAATAATAAACCGAAATGTGTTTTAGTTTTACCACCCCAACGTTTTGTTACTTTAGGTAATTTTAATAACGTGAACATTCCGCCAATTACTAATAATAAATAGCTAATTATGATTGAAATCGTACCCATTAACCAATAATTGAATAAATCATAATGGTTTTGTACAGCTGCAAAATAATACAGGTTACACAGTGCAAATACTACAGTGATAGTAGTTAACACATTTATAACAACTAAAAATCGGGCATATATTTTTTTATATTTCTGTGCGCTTTCCTTTTCGAAATCTATAAATCTAATCCATTGAAGTAAACTAATTATGATAATTATTAATTCTATTATTGTCGTTATCTTTAAATAATTGGGAAACCTTTCATAATCTAAACCAAAAAAGAAAGTCAGACATGAAAAAAGTATCAAAAACAATGATATTAAACTTAAGGCTTGTGCACCTGGCTTTCGAAGAGTATCAATATTTTCTTTAGTAATCATATCTATCTCCTATACATTATTTTTCAAATAGCATATTACGTATTTAAAGCTATAAGTACTTAGATTCTTTTCGATTAAAAGTATGAAAACCTAAAATTATCTTTATATTATTATTTGATGAGCATCAACTATACGGTATCTATTGCTTTTTACTTAACCGCCAAAAAAGACTAAACAAAGCTTTATTGTTTAGTCTCACATTAAGATTGTCTATTCTTCTTCTTGCTCTTTAATATATTGCTCGATTTCTTTAACTTTATTAATTTCATATTCCGTTTCTGGTAAAATTCTAAATTTTTTGTACATATAATAATTTTCTTTTGCTATTTGACCAAATTCTAATTTAGTCCAATCAATATAATCAAAAGATACGTTTAATTTACCCTCGCTTGTAAAGTCGAATTCGCATGATGTCCATGGTTCAAGACCTTCTTCTATAAATATCTCTCTTAGTTCCTCAAATTGATCATGCAACTCATATACTGAATCCATAAAGCTTGATTTCAATAAATTATACTTCTTTATCACACTTGTATAGTAAAATAATTCATCACTTCTTGGTTCAGTATAATTGTAAAACACTTCTCCACATTCTTCATCGATATATGCCATTGCATATACTTTTTCCCACTCTACTGGTATCATGCTGCTAATTTTATTCGCAATCTCGTTATACATTTCACTTAGTTTTTCTTCGAAAGTCATGTTATCTCCCCTATATTTCAGCTTCTTCTTGCTCTTTAATATATTGTTCGATTTCTTTAACTTTATTAATTTCATATTTCATTTCTGGCATAACTCCAAATTTTTTATACATATAATAATTTTCTTTTGCTAATGGTCCAAAACCTAATCTAACCCAATCTATATAATCAAATGATACATTCAATTTACCTTCTCTTGTAAAATCAAATTCACATGATGTCCATGGTTCTAGCCCTTCTTTTTTAAAAGTTTCTCTTAACTCATCAAACATTCGATAAACTTTCAACCATGAATTCTTAAAAATATCTTTAGAGACATTACAATCTTTAGGTATATCTGAATAATAATTCAATTCATCACTACCTGGTTTAGTATAATTAAAAATGACTTCCCCAGCTTGGTCAGTTACGTAGGCAATTGTATATACATTCTCCCACTCTACAGGTATCATACTGCTAATCTCATTCGCAATCTCGTTGTACATATGACTTAATTTTTCTTCGAAAGTCATGTTATCTCCCCTATAGTTCAGCTTCTTCTTGCTCTTTAACATAATCTTTTATTTTTTCAACCCAATTTATGGCATATTCTTTTTCAGGCCAAATTCCAAATTTTTTATACATGTAATAATGTTCTCTTCCCATTTGTCCAAACTCTGAATTCGCCCAATCAATATAATCAAAAGATACGTTTAATTTACCCTCGCTTGTAAAGTCGAATTCGCATGATGTCCATGGTTCGAGTCCTTCTTCTATAAACAATTCTCTTAAATTATCAAATTGCTTATATAATTCATATACTGAGTCCATAAATTCTGATCTTGGTATATTATATTTATTTAACACGCTCGTATAGTAAAACAATTCATCACTGCTTGGCTCAGTATAATTGTAGAAAACTTCTCCATTTCTTTCATTTATATAAGCCATTGCATATACCTTTTCCCACTCTACAGGTATCATCCCACTAATCTCATTTGCAATTTTATTGTACATTTCACTTAGTTTTTCATCGAAAGTCATGTTATCGCCCCTATATTTTCATTACCGTTAAATAAAAAGCATTAAACAACACTTCTACGTGGATTAATGCTTCTTCAAAATAATATTACTCATTTTAAACCTAAATAAACTAATGAAACTAAAATAACTGAAACTATTGTTACAATAATTGAAATTCTCAATGATTTTTCACATTACAATTTATTCAACTTCTTATCATTATAATAATCTTGATAAAATCATATTCAAAATAAATAACCAGCAACTAAATAATATTGGCCTTATTACAACAAAAGCAAACGTTCCCTTTCTAACTCTAATAATCAAATCCCAAACTGCAAATATTATAATGATAAATAAGCCGAGTATGAAAAATGAGATACTTAAGTCACGTGTTTCTGCAGTGATTTGAGGTGTTGACTTTAATGTCATTAATACCGTTAGTACTATAGCTACTATCAAAGAAATAATCCCTTTATACTTAGCTATTTCAATGTTTATACGTAAGCTTTCAACTGAATTGTATTCAGATTTATTAACTATTCCACTTGAACTATCTGTAATGTTCTTATATTTTAGTAATAGTGGTCTGTTCCAAAGATTTCTAAAAGCCATCCATGCATAAAACAAACTCCCCATATACAAAATCACATTGAAATTTGTTAACTGATCATAGCTGTCACCTATAAAAATATAAGTGATACCAATTACTACAAACACAATGGCATAGATGATTATAGGCAATACTACTATTTTTTCAGAATACATCACAGCAGTTAAATATATAATATAATACAGTCCAGCTACGACAATTAATAATAAGAACTCCATATTCGCACCTCAATATTCCATAACTTTTACTTTAATATCGATCCATTTAAATCCATTCACATCATTGAGTATAAAATAATATGGTGATATACGTTGAAGTTGATTTTTTATATAAGTATACTCCAATAGTAATTTACAAAATCATTTAGTCATCATCTTCTGTGTTTAATTCAAAAATATAGAATCTACTGTATTGCATAATAAATTGAAAGGCTACAAATTGTGTACAAGCAATAATAATGATACTTACCATTATGACAAACTTGGATTCTACGACATTGGGCACCAATATATATTCGATAATTCTTTCAATATATATAAATGCGCTCAACGCAGTTAATAATAAACCAAAATGGGTTTTAGTTTTACCACCCCAACGTTTTGTTACTTTAGGTAATTTTAATAACGTGAACATTCCGCCAATTACTAATAACAAATAACTAATTATGATTGAAATCGTACCCATCAACCAATAATTGAATAGGTCATAATGATTTTGTACAGCAACAAAATAATAAAGGTTACATGTTGCAAATACTGCAGTGATAGTAGTTAGCACATTTATAACAACTAAAAATCGGGCATATATTTTTTTATATTTCTGTGCGCTTTCCTTTTCGAAATCTATAAATCTAATCCATTGAAGTAAACTAATTATGATAATTATTAATTCTATAATTGTCGTTATCTTTAAATAATTTGGAAACCTTTTATAATCTAAACCAAAAAAGAAAGTTAGACATGAAAAAAGTATCATAAATAATGATGCTAAACTTAAGGCTTGTGCACCTGGCTTTCGAAGAATGTCTATATTTTCCTTAGTAGTCATATCTATCTCCTATACATTGATTTTGTAATAGCATATTACGTATTTAAAGCTATATACTTAGATTCTTTTCGATTAAAAGTATGAAAACCTAAAATTACCTTTATATTATTATTTGATGAGTATCAACTTTATATTCTCTATTGCTTTTTACTTAACCGCCAAAAAAGACTAAACAAAGCTTTATTGTTTAGTCTTACATTAAGATTGTCTATTATCGAATTACTCTTCTTGTTCTTTAACATATTTCTCTACTTCTCGAATTTCTTCCATTTCATATTCCATTTCTGGTAAAACACCAAACTTTTTATACATATAGTAGTTTTCCTTTCCAGATGGGCCAAAACCTAATTTAATCCAATCTATATAATCAAATGATACTTTCAAATTCCCCTCTCTTGTAAAGTCAAATTCACATGATGTCCACGGTTCTAAATCTTCTTTTTTAAAAACTTCTCTTAACTCATCAAACATTCGATAAACTTTATACCATGAATTCTTAAATAAATCTTTTGAGACATTGCAATCTTTAGGAATATCTGAATAATAATTCAATTCTTCACTTCCAGGTTTAGTATAATTAAAAACGACCTCTCCACCTTCATCATCTACATAAGCAATTGTATATACCTTTTCCCACTCTACTGGTATCATCCCACTGATCTCATTTGCAATTTCATTGTACATTTTACTTAAATTTTCTTCAAAAGTCATGTTATCGCTCCTATATATTTTTTATTGACTTCGATATTTCTTTTCCATTAACTATATATTCAACCAAAAATTCGGTTGGTCTTTTACTATTACCACTATATTTAACTTCCATTTTAATATTTTTTACTTCCTTTCCAGAATTAATAGCATTTTTCCACTCTTTCTCAATATTATACCATTGTCCATTTTCCTTAAATGAACGGTTGATAAATTTACTTTGTGCCACAAGGTTATCTATGTCTTTTGACCCACCAAACATTCTAGCAATTAAATGACCTCCATCATCGTCTGGTAATCTATCCTCTCCACCTACAGTTTTTTGTGCATAGTTATTACGATCTCCATCTTTTAGAGAGAGATTGTCTACATAAACTTCTTTTATGCGCCCTTTATGATCAGTCCGATATATGTGACCATTAGGCGTTGTATATTCAATATTCGCCTTTAGTTTCTTAGGTCTAAGTCTTGCATATTGCTCTCCATATTTAACCTTGGTGTAGTTTGGTGATTCAACATATTTTGATGAATTAATTTCATGGCTACTTACACTATGTTTGCCTTCACTTCTCACCATACTATCTTTTGGACCATGTGTCACGTGATTTTGTGGTGTAACAGCACGTTTCATGTTTTGACCCATGTTTCTCAAAGTAGTTGTTTCAGCAAAGTTTATACCGCCTATTCCCGCCGATGCAAGCTGTTGTTTAGATGGAATTACAAATTCTTTATCAAGTCCATTATTCACTATTCGTTTGACATTTTGTGCTTGTTGTCCAATCCAATTTCTACTTTGTTGAACAGTATAAGTTGCTTGACCACGCATGTTACTCAGCATTTGTCCAACATGAGTATTTTGAGCAAAGTTACGAGATTGATTCAACACACTGTTTTTCATCATTCCCATTTTAGGTGAAATACGACTAACTGCTTGTTGCATTGTCTTTTGCAATCCTGTTTTAACTGCAAATTTTTCTCCGCCTTTGAAGCCTAATTTCATTAAACTTTTCCCAGCACCTTTGAGGAAGCCCATACCTGGCAATGGAATAAGCGAAAGTCCTTCCATGATTCGTTCTTCTTTAGATAGCTTTCTTCCAGTTATAATATTTTTTCCTGTGGCTGCATTGGCTGCTGAATAAGCGGTATATGCACCTGCTGCTACTGCACCTGCGACAGGGTTGACTATAGTTAAAGCTATAATTCCGACACCCGCTAAAATATCAACTGCCAATTCTTTTTTCTTTTGCTCCTCTATCTCTTCCGCTTCAGCTACTGTCATGTAATCACAAGAAGCACCCTGAGTCATCATTTTTTCAAAATCACTCTTAGATAATTTCTTATCTTCTTTTTTCATTTCTTTGTAATGCTGATCAATTACTTTTACAAATTCTTGATCCGATTTTAATATTTCATCGATGCTATAAACATCGCTGTCACTTTTCTTGGCATCTCCCTTTGCAATTTTCCCAGAAGCCCCATAGGTATCTCTACCATGACCTCCGCCATTTTTTATTAATATATTTTCCAATTTAACATTCGTTATACCTTTGAATGCTTTATCTATATCTTCTATAAATGGCGTGTCAATAATTTCTTTCATTTTCGAATCTAATTGAGATGCATAATCATATAGCTCATTTTGATAATACCCCATTAATTTAGATCCTTGTGGACCTACTACACTACTTGTTAATGATATTGCGCCATCTTCGTCTAAAGAACTGACATCACTTACCGCATCATCCATTGTTGTATCTACATCTAAGAAGTCTTGACCCTCTATTGCATCTATTACACTTTGGATAGATGACTTTTCATTGTCATAATCAGCTGTTAGATATTCAATATCTTTTGTCATGTCATGCACCTATCCCTCAATATTATAGTAAAGCTTGGCAAATTCCGTACCCCAATGTTCATCTGCTTCAAAGAATTTTTGTGCTGAATTCATGACGCCACCACCGAGTGTACTCAATGGACCTTTGAGACCACTAATGACTGTTGCAGCACTACTATAGCCATTTTCCATAGAATGTGCAGCTTTTTCACTACTGTAGTAATTTAATTGCGCTATTTTCCCAAAGTTTTGAGCTATTTCATCATACTTTTGACTAATGCTTTCCAATTCTTTTACAACATGTGCAATCGTTTCAGCTTTAACACTAATTTTTCCACTCAACGTCATTACTCCTCTGCTTTATTAATATGATTTTCATCAGTATTGAATCCAAATAATTCTCGTATAAATGTATTAATGACGCCAATATGAACATTCAGTACTTTATCTTTTAATGGGTATCGAATGAGTAGCAAATCATTTTGTTCATAAATGTTATATAAACTTTGTTGAGGGTCACCTTGATGATTGTATATTTCAATTTCTAACACACGCCCAATCGTATCGATACTTTCATTATTTAAGTTCTCCAATGTTTCATCGTCAATTTGTTTAAAGTCCCAATCATTGGACTTTTCTTGTCTCATTAATAAAGGATATGATTGTACAATCGACCACCATGCAATGTCTTTATTTATAATTCGTATTTGAAACCCATTATTTTTAAACCGGCTTAACAAAATATATTCATCTTTTTCATAGCTAAATGGTGCAAAATACATATCATTAATTCGAATATTTACAATTGCGCTAATATACTCTCTTACTAATGTAGCCACTTTAAAACCTGCATCAGTTAACTTGTCATTCTCTGTTACTAATTCCTTTTCAATTAAAGCAGCTTTAGCTTCTTCAAAATTTGATGGATCAAACAATTCAAAATTTACGAGAGGCAATTTACTACCACCTAAAATTGTTAATTCTTCGTAAGAAAAATAATCTATTCGCTTAACATCTTTCATCATGGGTTCACCCTATCAAGCCCTTGCTTAATTGATAATGTATCGTATTTCGCTAGATTTTGACTTAAGTTATCAATTGCTTTTTGATGGTCAGCCATCGGTTGTACTAATTCTTCTTGAAACTTTGCCATAATGAGTAACACATCTTTCACCTTATTGGCGAACTGTCCTTCCCAATCACTACCTTCGATATACTCAGCGAGCTGTTGCGTTTGCTTTTGACATGCTTCAATATCTTTAGCTGTTTTTGCCGCTAATTGTTTCGCTTGATCAACCTTGCCACCATCTGCTTTAATACCTTTATATCCACCCATATCTTCACCTCAATATTAATTCATTGCTTTATTAAAATATTCACTTGCCTTTTCGCCAGCAATTTCCTTAGCTTTTTGGAGGGATTCTTTATTTTTATCGATATCTTCACCCAACATTTCAAGCTTTTGTTTCATCAAATTTCTTTTTTCAATATATAACGTATTGGGCGCCTTTCCCTTAACAGTTACACTGTCCTTATTAGCACTAGATTTTGCAGTTTGTACGTCCTTTGCTGTGCTTTCAATATCATCTAGCGCAAAACTCAAATTAAATTCTAATCGCTTATATTGTTCAGCTTTTCTTAAATATCCAGAACGAACTTCAATTTCATGCGCAATCTCTTCAGCATGCTTTTTTATATCTTTAAATTTCGACTTAACCATTGTTTCAATATCATTAAAATTCATAACATACCTCCCTCCTATTTAATTCATTGCTATTTAAACCATCTAATCTTTTGATAAGCTTGGTTTGCGACCATATATGCTTCGTTTTCTTTAATAACAGGTTCTCGTTGAATAAATCTAAATTTAAAGAATTGTTGGTCTGAAATACGAATACCTATACTAAATTGGTTAATCATTTTACGTGCAACATCAATCTGTTTATCATAAGCATCTATTAATTCTTTATGAATGCCGACAAATAAAATGTTCAAGCCAAGTTCTGGTCCTTTTGTAATAAGTTTTTTAACATCATCTTCCGGAATATACGTGCAATCAATAAATGTTTTAAAATCATTGATAATGTAAAGTGAATCTTTTTCAAACGGACCGTCCATTTCTCTTTGTTTTAAGTCTTCAATCATTAGTTGATGAATCGCTTTAATGTCTTCTCTTTCTTCGGCAAAGTTAGCCACTTGATGCCTATAAGCTTTAAACTCTCCACTTGAGTCTGCGATACAAATCGCATATTTTTCATTTAATATGTCAATTTCTTTCATCATAATTTCAGCAATATGCGCAATTTCTCTCGGATTTTCTGATGAAATCATTGCTGGTTCAGTTAATTTAATTTTTTGTAGTGTAACACCTTCATAATCTAATCCAATTGGTAAAGCACCATTGGCAACTATATCCGGTAAGCTTAATGATTCTCTGTAATCTTCATATTTAATTTCATCTGGCATCATAGGAATATCACTTGGTGTTTCACCTTTATAAAATTCTGTCATCGCCGATACTTCATCATTAATTTGATCATTATATGATTTGGTCTCATCATGTTTAAATGGTTGGCCAATATGGAATGATACGTTGTCATCACTACTTAACAATGCTCGACCCACTACATCTTTAACCGCAAATTTTTGCTGTCCTACTACGTTCGACACCTCTGATTTATCATATAAAAACATGGCGATACGCGTTTTCATATTAATGTACATTGGTGTTTTCATAGCGTTAGCTCTTGAGGCGGTTAAGGTTACTTGCATGTCTAATGCTAGCCCTTCACGTGTCATTTTAATCATCATATTTTCAAAAACTTCTTGGAAAGGTGAACCTTTTACTGCGTCAAAGTTATCAATAAGAATAAAGACATGCGGAATTGTTTCACCAGTTAATTTTCGATATTCAGAAATACTAGTGACACGATACTGACTTAAAATCTTCTTACGCCGATCAATTTCATCATTAAATATACGTATCGCCTTCGCAATCTTGTCTTCTTGATCTACTGTAAAGTAATCAGCGACATGTGGTATGTCTGTGACTGGCATCAAACCATTGGTACCGAAATCGAACAAGTACATGTGTGCTTGATCAGGACGATGGTGTCTTGCAACATCGAAAATAATGTTGTGTAAGAACGTTGTTCTACCATATCCTGGACTTCCGATTAACGCGATGTGACCAGCTTTTTTCAATTGTAATACCATAGGCCCTTGATATTGTTCTTCTGGTACGTCTTTAAGTCCTAATGTTAATTCCACTTCTTTTGCATCATCTGACCATAATTTTCTGAAATCTGTTTCTACTAAATCTTCTTGATATACATTTTCTGGCAATGGTGGTAACCATGGACGCTTAACTTCTTCAATTTCTAATCTCGTTGTAATAGATTCGATATGATCGATAACCGCTTCTAACTCAGTTTGATTTTCTTTCGTTTCTTCATCTTCAAGTCCACTCAAGTCTTTGTTGATTGCTTGAAGTTGACCATAGTCATTAATCATGTAAATCGTCTTATCTTCAACTTCTAATTTATCGCCTTCGATGTCATATGTTGCTCCACTCCATGCAGATTGGAACAATTCATAAATTTCATTATTACCAACTTGTAAATACGCACGACCTGGTAATGTAATGTCTGCTGCATCTGGTGTTTTTAAAATTTCATTACTGTCTTGTCTATCTTGTACTTTTAATGCCAATTTAAATTTAGAGTTAGACCAAATTTGGTCATCAACAACACCCGATGGTTTTTGTGTCGCAAGTATTAAATGAATACCTAACGAACGTCCAATACGTGCCGTTGATACAAGTTCTTTCATAAAATCAGGTTGTTCTGATTTTAATTCGGCAAACTCATCGGAAATAATGAATAAATGTGGCATTGGTTCTGTCGCAACACCTTCTTTAAATAACTTATGGTATTGATTAATATGGTTAACATCATGCTCTCCGAATAAACGCTGACGTTTTCTCAATTCGGCTTTGATTGATGTTAAGGCACGCATCGCTTCATCGCCATCTAAGTTTGTAATCGTACCAACTAAATGGACTAAATCTTTAAATAAGTTCGCCATGCCCCCACCTTTATAGTCAATCAATAGGAACGCAACTTCATGAGGGTGAAAATTAATAGCTAAAGATAAAATGTATGATTGGATAATCTCAGATTTCCCTGAACCAGTGGTACCAGCAACTAAACCATGTGGCCCGTGTGCTTTTTCATGTAAGTTCAATGATAAAATATCATCTTTACCTCTTACACCTAAAGGTACTGCCATCGTTTTGTATGTTTCGTTTTGTCTCCATCGATTAACCACATCAAGCTGATCTACTTCTTTCACGTTATACATCTCTAAAAATGTAATACTATCAGGAATTGCATTTTTCAAATGTTCGACGTGTATCAAATTCGCCAAACGTCGCGCGATATATTCTTTATCGACGTTATCAATATTTTCAGGTGTAAATTTCAATTGAACTAATTCTTTTTCTTTCGTAATCAGTTCGCCTTCAGTACGAGACTTGATATCAATAATGGTATCTACATGCTCTGGCAAACTTTCAATCACATCTTCAACAAAGATTAATGAAATACCATATTCTGATAAATCTTGGTTTACATATTCTAAAATGACATGATCAATAATTAATGACATATCTGTAATGACAAACACTAATTGCGGTGTGAAAATAATTTGCTCATTACTTCTGCTGCGTTCACGCACAGCTTGGATACGTTCTTTGATCATGCTATAAATTGACGTTAAAATTTGGTCACGCGTTCGTTGATTGTAAACAAACCCTCTAATGTTTTGACCTCTCAATGTCATATGTGGCAACCAACGTGCCCATTTCAATGTTTCAACTTCATCTTCACGTGTCACAAATAGAAACTCTAAATCGTGATAACTATGGAACGTTGACAATTGGATTAGCATTTTCTCCAATTCTTCTAAAATGAGATGTCGTGCACCAATATATGCAATTGGCCCATGATTTAAATCATTGATTAATGGTGCTTGTTCTACATCTGTGTAAAATTCATACAATTCTTTAGCATCGTCGAATAGTTCATCACGACGTTGGTTAAATTCTTCTTCTTGGTAATCTAATTTGAATGACTTTTCTACATTCGCAATACCTAACTTATAATGTAAAAAATCGTGATGATGCGATGTTTTTTCATATATTCTTGGTGCTTTCGTTTCAACGATATCTTTAATTTCAGCAACCGTTGGATAATGGTAATTCAAACTAAAACGTTGTGCTTTAATCGCTTTATTAATTTCTTTAGATTTATTATCCAAATAAGCTTTGTAATCTTTCTCTCGTTTTTCAACATCTTTGTTATACTTTTTCTTTTCAGAGAAATACGTTGTAATACCAAATACTATCGTTACTGTACTCATACCAATCATCATTAAAATATAAATACCAATTGGTCTCACTAAAAAGATGACAACAGTTAAAGCAATCATTACTAATGGCGGTATAATGGAACGCCATATCACTGTATTGTTCTTCTGTATTGGCTGTGGCGGTCTTTCAATCTTAATATCATCGGTCGGTTCACGGTGAATAATCCTTGGCGAACGATGGTACGTATTGTAATCATCTGCCTGTGCATGTGGCATCTCTTGTGTTAAGCGAATTAATGACGATGCCACTGTATTCTGACTCAATACATTTAAACCATCAGCTTGTACTTCGAGCCATATCCCTTCAACATAAATATGATCACCAATGTAAGCTTTGTTCGTTAGTTGCTCTTGTAGTTCATAGTTAATATACACATCTGTATTTTTATCGTGCACAATGCGTACGTATTGTGATTCTTGTATTGATTGAAAATCTTTAATAATGATGGCATTCATCAAGCTTTGAATAACCATATCATCATACGCATTTGGTCCAATTGTCATCGTATCTTGAATTGAAGGATACGCAAATGATGCATAATCAGCTTCTGTATAAAGCTGTAATGTAATGTCATCAAGGTCACCTTTTCTAACAAGCACCTTATTAATAGAAGTATGATTCGCTTGCCAAGTACCTTGATTATTTTGTTCTAAATGAATGACTTCGCCTAACGATTTCAACGTAATATCTGCACGCTCGTCTTCGCTAATAGTATATGTCTTACCATCTCGCAAATTGAGCATCTTCAATTGTTTGTTATATTTTATAATCAATTTATGCATTGTCTTTGCCTCAGTCCTATACTATTTTTTTCTTTCAGCTTCTTGGCGTTTTTCTTTATCTTTTTGTGCTTGTTCTTTTTGTTTCTTTTCGTTCTCTTCTTGTTGCTTTAATTTCTCATCTTTTGCTTTTGCTTTCTCTTCTTCAGATTTCGCTTTTTCATCTTTAACTTGTTTTTCTTTGTCTAAAATATCTTGCAATTTATCGTTATACTTTTTCGTTTCTTCAGAACGTTTATCATTCGATAAATCTCCGTTATTTTTAATCTCATTTAATTTATTAATCAACGCTAACTTTGTAATATCGTTATCATCTAAATAAGTGGCTATATTAATCGCTTCATCAAGATGTCCTTGTCCTAATTCCATCCAATATAATAAGTAGTCTTTGTTTGAATTTGGTGTCACGTTATTAAGTAAATTTTCTTTCTTATCTTTTTCTAAACCTTGTTTATTTGTTTGGATATAACTTTTGGCATAAATGTAAAGTGCTTCTTTATCTAATTTTTTACCATCTAAATCATCATACGTATTTAGTACTTGCGTATAATCATCCTTTACAAATGCTTGGTATCCTTTTTCAATGCGCTCATTATGCTTCATTACTGAAAAATATAAAAAGGCTAAGAATGCAATTAATAAAACACTTAACGTTGTCATACCGATAGCAACCCATTTGAAAACGGTATGTCCTACTTTGCGTACATATGCATAATTTTGACTATAATCTTGTTCTTGTTTCTGATACTGTTCATCTAAAAATGCCGTTAGTAAATCTAACGTTGCCGCTTCAATAACTTTAGTTTCAAATGGCGTTCCTTTATGTAGTTCTAAGTTTCCTTCAACTAAAGCATCAAATGATTGTTTCTCATTGAATGCACAGATAACTAGTGCTTTATATCTTGTTAAAAATTCAGCTTCTGACACAGGTAATGGATCAACAACATTTTGTAACCCTCTTGTTTTAGCAATTGGTAATCCATCTCTTGTGAAAAATAATTCATCTGGTGCCAACACAAATGTGTAGCGTGTACGATTTACTTCTTCTAAATTTTTGATATTGAGTAAGTAACGTAATTTTTCATTTTTAGTAAATGATTTAATATTATCAAAAGGTGTATGATTGTCATTAATGTCATAATGTATTTGGAAACTGTCACGTAGTTCAGTTAATTCAGCATCTATAAAATATGGAGAATGTTGTTCTAATAAGTACATTAAATGAAAATGTTCTGGTTTAATTGAAGACTTAGGAATCTCTCTCATATCTAAGCGTAATTTTGTTTTAGCTGCTTCTTCAGCATCTAAAGGCGTTAACATATCTTGCATTTCATTTTTAGGGTTATGATTTTTAACCATCTATTTTTCCTCCTATAGTAACTTCAAAATATCTCCATCAGCGATTTGATAATCAATGAGTCGATCATTTTCAACAAGTAATTGACCTTTCGTCATCACTTTAATTTGTGTATTGACATCAAATATTGAAATGTCCAAACTATCCAATACTAAAGCTATTAAGTTTTTTATCGGTAAATATGCTGGTACTGCTAAGTCATATGTGCCGTAATTATAATTAGTAAAATCAAATGTTACTTTTACGTGCTGATTCATTTTTCGTTCGTCTCCCTTTATGAATTGAAAAAATGACAAATCCTAAAGTCAAAAAAGCCCCTACAGACATCAAAATGTACGGGAATATTTTTTTCTCCTGCTTGTTTTGAATATAGGGGCTTTTATCACTCTCCGAAGTCTTTTCTAAGTTAGATTTGGAAAATAACACTTTTTTAGTTTCATTCAAGCGAGTCGAGTGACTCGCTTGATTTTGAAACATATCATTTTTTATTTGTTGTTGTCGTTCTTTTTTCTGCTTAGCAATCGCATCATTAACCGCTTTGCTGTCTTTATTAAATAGCGTTGTATCATATTGATTTAAATCATTATTGATTCGCTTTTCCTCTTCTTGTTGCACGTCAATATTAAGTCCGCCATTATTGCTAGATGCTGTTAAAAAAGTTAAAGCAATCACGCTATTCATCAACATTAGATTAATCTCTCTTTCTTAAAGTGTTTTATAAACATGTTCAGTACAAAGCCAATAATCACAAGTACTGTTAATATTACTAGCGCCAAGCCTATAGGATGCTCTGCATTTAAATAATTGAAGAACATGTTATCGATATAAGACAATGGTGAAATTTTATTAGTCACACCTTGTCCAGCCGCTTTCAAATTATTCATAGCTACAAAGTATAGACCCAATGCAGCAATCATTAAGAACATACCGATAGATTTTACCTGTCTTAGTAAATACGTATTAATAAGTACAAAGACCATCATAGTTAAAATCACCATTAAGATGAATTTCGCTCTATAGCCAGCTAATACATGGAACTTATTCATTGCAATTAAACCAACAATTAATCCTTCTACCAAACCAGTTGTACCAATAACACCTGACGTAATGACATTATTCCAAAGATGGTTTTTACTACTATAATCATCTTTAATGAAATTCATTTGACCTTTGGCACGTTCATAACTATAGAAAATATATGCTGTAATCATTGATAGTAAATACATCAATAATACGAATAATGTCGGTGAAATCACGTCTGTATTACCATTATTAGCTAAAACATTTTCTAAGTTTTTCTTTTGAACCGGATTACTCATAAATGCTTTTAATGCTTGGTTTTGTCTGTCGCCATCTTTAGAATTTTGTAATACTTTTTTAAATTCTTTAGCGAACAACTCATTATCTTTATCGTTTTTAGCCATTTGACGGTTCAAGTCATTCGCTCTTACGCCTAATGCTCGACCTGTCGCATGTAGCTTATTAACATTATTGTCGACTTGATTTAATTGGCCACTAACAGAATCTGCAATTGATTTTGATTCTTGTGTATCTGATAGCAATTGCGTACTCTTTTCAGAAATTCTACTAATTTCTTTATCTAAATTTGAAGACATCGTATTAAATTCATCATTTTTGCCTTTATCAATTTTTGGTTCTTGTGGCTCTTCAGCAAATGTCTTTTTAACGTTTTCTAACTGATCAATCAGCTTAGAAATATCTTCTTTATTTTTGGTTGTATTCTTTTTGTTATTTAAAATGTCATCAATCAGTTTGTCTGAGTTTTCTTCCATTGAATCAATTTGATGTAACACAGCTACTTTATCGTCTTTGAAACTTTCCATGTCATTGATAACTTGGTCAACCATCATATCAATTAAACGTTTGTTGTCGAATGGTTTATCTTCTCTGCCTTTTGTATCTGTGTACATTTTATAATGTGCATCAAACCTAGATAATGCACTCAATTGCTGGCTTAATGCATCTTTCGATAAGCGACCATCAAGGTTATGATTCAATGTTACGTCCACAACACTCGTTGCTTTCTTATCATTTGGTTCATCTTGACGATTTGCTTGTCCAAATAACAATTGTAAATGCATTGTTTTATCTTTTAAGAAATCTTTCTCAGCATCCTTTTTCAATTTAGCAACGCCATTGACTTCAACTTTATATTCCTTGTTAGATGTATCGAGTTGGACACTTTGATCCTTAATGTCATATTTTTTTCCATTAATTTTAATGTCACCTTCAAAATTAAAATGAGGATCTGTTGCAACAGTTAATTGATTAATATCATTACTTTTAATCGTTTCAGTACGTTGCACTTTGACACCATCATTAATCAAACTACTTGTGTCTTGCGCAACTTGGTTATCGTAATCTGTTAAATTAATGTGTTCTGCTAACGGTTTTTTCAAATTATATTCGTTTTTATAACGTTTTGCTTCTTTGACAATTGCTTCGTATTTATTAGCTTCATTCTCATTTAAGCCTGCAGCTACAAAGTCTTGTTTAGACATGTTATAGATAAATGTTGTATCTGTATCAGGTTCTTTGACAATATCATCATGAAGTTGTTTCTCTAAGTTTTCAGCGAATTGAGCATTGTTCATCTTAATGCTATTTAGCGCATCTTGTAAGTCTTTGTTATTTGCAAGCTCATCTTGTAGTGATTCTGTTAATTGCTTACGATAGTCTTCAATCATACCTTTTGAAAATGGTGACTCTTGTGATTGAATGATTTCTCTTAATTTATCTAAGTTTTCTTTAACAGTTTGTTTATATTCTTCTTTACCTGTATCTTGCATACTTGATTGTTGATCAATTTGGCTGTCCATCTGTTTTAATGCATTGATATAGTTATCAAGTTCCACGCTATCTTTTTGCGATTTATAATCTTGTAACATTTTATCCATCGCTGTATTGTGCTCGTCAAATAATGAATTTTGTTTTTCAATTAAAGTCGAAACATTATAATCTGTGTTCACTCTGAACGTATCTGAATTCGCACTCAATAATGATTTATTGTATGTTTGGAACCATTTTGTAATATCTTTGTTTGCAGAAATTGAATTTACAAGCGTATCTGTAAATAATTCCGGGAAGTCGTTAATTGGATTTAATAAGTAATTCGAGAATTTACTATTCACACCATGTTCACGCGTCATAATAGCGCCAACATTTTTTTGTGCATTATGTAAATTATCAATGATGCTTGTTAAATAAATTTCGACTAAGTTTTTGTTAAAGTCGTTAAGTACATTACTTACAACTTTTTCTGTGTTTTTAGCTACTTCTTCTTTTTGTCCTACAGCTGTTTTATACTGTAGTGATATTTTCGATGGTGTTTTAGCGTCTAATTGCATTGCCAATTTTGAAAAGTTTTCTGGGATAACAATCATGACTTGGTATCCGCCATTTTTCAAACCAGACTCAGCAACGTTTCTTGTTACTGTTTCAAATTTATAGTTTTTCTCATTTGCTAACCTTTTAATAAATGCTTGACCCAGCTCAACCTTTTTACCGTTATATGTCGTTGGTTGATCCTCGTTAACAATTGCGATATGTATTTTATTATTTTTATTACTTACACTTTGGGATCCTTTTTCTGATTGATCTCCATATTTTGTTTGAACAAAAAATATCATACTAACTATGGCAATTATAATAATTAAAGTGACAATTAATGCATAAATCCAATTTTTCTTTTTCATGCTTATTTCCTTTCAGTTGTTTTCTTAAAAAATGATAAGCAAAGCCACATTAGAAAATGTGACTTTACCAATTTCAGAATGCTTATTGCAAACCGAAATTATTAGAAAGTTGTTGGTCTTGCTCTTGAACGGCATCAGCAGTGCTATTCAATTGTTGTTTAATTTCTTCTAATAATTGTGCAAATTTTTCTACTTTAGGACTAAGTTGTTGGAATTGCTCTTCGAAACGGCTGAAAGCTTGACCTTCCCAGTTCGCTGCAATTTCACCTTGTGCACGTGTTAAATCAGATAAAATTTGACGGATTTGGTCTGAACCTTGCCCGTAAGATTGCGATTTTGCTCTGATTTCCTCTGGACTCATCTTAATCATTGCCATAACTAGAAACCTCCTGAATATTTTAAGTTTATCAAAACTTTTTAGGGACACTATTTTTTGAAAAAGTGCTCCTTACTCAAATAATATATAAATTATTAGTATATGTATATAGTTTTTTAAGTATTTTTAGCTTTTTTTTAAATAAATATATTGAATATACCCATATATTTTTAATTAACCATTCATTTTTGTAATATAAATGTGTATACTAAAATTAAATTAAATACATAAAGGATTAAATGGTTATTATGAAGAAAACAATTTTACTGACGATGACAACTCTTACTTTATTTAGTATGTCGCCTAACTCGGCTCAAGCATACACGAATGATAGCAAAACATTAGAAGAAGCAAAGAAAGCACACCCAAACGCACAGTTCAAAGTGAATAAAGACACCGGCGCGTATACTTATACTTATGACAAAAACAACGCGCCAAACAACAATCATCAAAATCAGTCACGTACAAACGACAATGATCAACACGCAAATCAACGTGATCTTAACAACAATCAGTACCATTCTTCATTAAGTGGTCAGTATACGCACATTAATGACGCAATTGATTCACACACACCGCCTCAAACGTCACCAAGCAATCCTTTGACACCAGCAATACCGAATGTCGAAGACAATGACGATGAATTAAATAACGCTTTTTCAAAAGATAACAAAGGGCTTATTACAGGCATCGATTTAGACGAATTGTATGACGAATTACAAATCGCCGAATTTAATGACAAAGCAAAGACTGCTGACGGTAAACCTTTAGCATTAGGTAACGGTAAAATCATTGATCAGCCTCTTATCACAAGTAAGAACAACTTATATACTGCTGGACAATGTACATGGTATGTCTTTGATAAACGTGCCAAAGATGGACACACGATTAGTACATTTTGGGGAGATGCTAAAAACTGGGCAGGCCAAGCTTCAAGCAATGGCTTCAAAGTAGATAGACACCCAACACGAGGATCAATTTTACAAACAGTAAACGGTCCATTTGGTCATGTAGCCTACGTTGAGAAAGTTAATATTGATGGAAGTATTCTAATTTCAGAAATGAACTGGATTGGTGAATATATCGTTTCATCAAGAACCATCTCTGCTTCAGAAGTTTCATCATATAATTACATCCATTAAATTAATCATGACATCAATAAAAAGCGACCAGTTCGCAGTTTACAATTCGTAACACTGCAAAATTGGTCGCTTTATTTTGTATGTTATTCGATTATAAAATTACAAAGAAACGTTCTCTACATTCCCCATTAATAAAAATCATTTACGAAAGTATAATTGTAGCTATAATAATCCAAATCGTAACAACTAATGGCACTATCGTCTTGAATAAGAATATGCCGTATTTTTTCTTGCGATATATATCCAGTACTAGCCAAATTAAAATGATTATAACACCAACAAAAATAAATACAGGATTCATCGATATAGCATCTGCCTGTAACTCAGGTTGCATTCTTAATTTAGTGATAATTAACATCACTACTGAAATAATGAAAAAGTAGATACCTCTTATCTTTGATGTCTGTAAATCTAATTCCTGCTCTTCAATGACCTCTTTAGATTCACCCAATTCTTTTGCAATCAAATAATTTACTACCTTTGGTTTCACCCATAAACACTTAATTGCAAAGTACATAAAAATATATGATCCAGTATCCATAAACATTAAAAAGTTGCTTAAATCATTATCAACAAAGCGAGCGCCTATAAAATAGTAAAAAATCAACGTCCCCATTATAACAACATCTAATATTAAACCTATTATTGAAAAACCTTCACTTTTAAACAAACTAGCAATCATAGCTATATAATAAATAGCAAATATTGTTATTAAAATAAAAATTATCATGGTTAGACTCCTATTATTTTTTAAGTCTTTCCTTTACATTGTCTTACCTTCATTTTCGATATCTTTCTTAATACTCTTGTATAACGCGTAATTAAAATATGACCTAACAAGTAGAGCATCAACAATTATATTGATGAATATACTTAACCCTATAAAAATCTCTTCTTGCTGTGTTACAGGAACTATTAGACTTATATAAAATATTCCTCCAAAAGCAAATAATTTTATAATAATTGCTATGGCATTAACTGCAGGATTAGGATTTTCACTATCAAATTCGTTTTTATAAAATAAAAATAAACCTAACCAAGAAATAAATAACATCAAGATAATACCTAGACAATAATTGAAAACATCAAATCCAAAACCGACTACACCAAAAACGTAAATAGATACAAAAAGCAATGGCAAAGTATATCCCACAATAACGTTAAGTGTGAGATATCTAACCACATATCTTTTTTCAACTTTGTAATTTTCATTTTTCTCTTGTATGTACATCATAATCAAAATTACAGCTGTAAAGGCCATAAACACCAGTAAATACATAGGCAATTTATCATATAGTTTAGCGTAGAAAAACATAATCGCGTCAAAAAATAATGAAACTGCAACTACAAATACTCCCAATACAGTCAAGTATGGTCTTTTTATATTCCTTACAAAATCATCGACTTTCAATTCCATAAATACATAATCCCCCCAATATAGCTTCAATATTTTCAATAAGTTAAATAAATCTTCTTCGCCAAAAAATGCTTCTTATAAAGTTAACCGACATTTTTCAAGAATCATTATGTAATCAAACTATTTTTTGTAGTTTATTAGATTTTCAATAACTTATTAAACATTATTATAACTAAAATTCTATTAATTTAAACAAAATTTAAAATAAACCATTTAATAAAATGTATTGTTCTGATATGATTAACTCATAAATAATTGGGAGGAAGCAAAATGTCTAAAAAGTTAAAAATTATAATTCCTATTATTATTGTCTTATTATTAATAGGTGGAATCGCATGGGGAGTTTATGCATTTTTTGCAAACACACCGAAAAATACATACTTAAAAAGCGAACAACATACTGCAAAAATGTATAAAGATTATTTTAATGACCGTTTTGAAAATGAAGTGAAGTTCCAAGAAAAGATGAAAGATAATTCGTTTTTATCTTCATTAGAATTAAGCGCAGATGCATCAGATGAAATTGTTAAGGGGCTTGGTATTCCTAAATCTGTTGTTAATGCTTCGAAAATTAAAATGTCATATGGACATGATCCTAAAAAAGAGAAATCAATGATTAATCTTGAACCAACAATCGCAGACTCTGCATTAGGGAAATTCCAGTTAGCTGCAGATAAAGATAAGCATTATTTCGAATCACCATTATTTAAAGGGAAATATAGTGTTAATAATTCTGATTTATTATCAACTTATTCAAAACTTACAGGTGAAGATGAAGAAACAGCAAAAGAAAATGGTATTACAAACCAACAACTAAATTTAAATACTCTTTTTAGTAATGCTCAAGCACAACAAAGTGACTACAGCAAAATTGCCGAAAAATATTCCGAACTTATTGTCGACAAATTAGATGACGATAATTTTGATAAAGGTAAAAAAGAAGAAATTAAGGTTAATGGTGAAAAGTACAAAGTTAGACCTGTCACGTTAACACTTAGCAGAGCTGACACTAAAAAAATTACATTAGCTGTATTAGAAGAAGCTAAAAAGGATAAAGACCTTAAAAAATTAATGGAAGAACAAGGTGCTACAAAAGACTTTGAAAAAGACATCAAAAAAGCAATTGACGATGTCAAAGAAACTAAAAAGGATGAATTTGCTAAAATTCAATCTAAAATTTATACCGAAAAACATACGATTGTAAAACGAGAAATTACTATTACAGACAAAGAAAATAATAAAACTAAAATCAAAGGTACTAATACTTTAGAAGACGATAAGTTAAAACTAGATTACGCACTTGATTTCGATCAAGATAAATACACGTATGCTGAAGCGAAATATACAATTAAAGGCGTATCTTCTAAGGAAAAAGACAATAAATACAGTGATAAATACGAATTTGGTAAAAAGACAGAATATGATGAATCAAAAATCAAATTAGATAACCAAGAAAAAGTAGATGGCACAAAACGTCAAGATAAAGGTAAAATCACTGTCGCATTAGATAAATATAGCGACGAAAATGAATTCACTTTTGAAAATAATATAGATTCTGACGTAAAAAATAACACTCAGAAATCTACGTTAAATATCGGCATCAAATATGCTGAAGAACCAATTAATTTCATTTTAAAATCTAGCACAAAATTGAAAGCAGATATTGATTTTGATGATAGTGGTGCGAAAGATTTCAATAGTCTATCTTCAAAAGACCGTGAAAAACTTGAAAAAGAAATCGAAAAAAATGGCGGCAAAATGTTTGAGTCAATTTTAAAAAAGGCATCTAAATAACTAAAATATAAAAATAAGATTGGAAGGTCATCTTGCCTTTCAATCTTATCATTGGAGGAGTGGTTAAATGAAAACAATACATTTGTTTCGCATCTACCACTCTTTTTTATTGAAAAAGTGGTATTTGATTATCTATTTACTATTTATATTAGTGGCACTCCTTATTACATTAACGACGATCCAACATGCAACAGAAGATGACAATCATTTTAATATAGGTGTCGTAGATAAAGATCAATCAAGTGAAACGAAATTAATCTTAAACTCTATTGGTAAAGGGAGTAACCTAGGAAAAAATGTGAGCATTAAAGCATATGATGATAAGCAAGCACATACTTTGCTAAAACAGCAGAAACTTCAAGGCTACTTTGTTTTTGATAAAGGTATGACCAAGGCATTTTATAAACAAGGCGAACTACCAATTTCAGTATATACATATGATCAACAATCCATGAAAAGTGTCGTGCTATCTCAGCTAACAGATTCTGTTTACCAACGTCTTATGCGATCAATGGGTGGCATCTTAGCTTTTCAAGACTTAGCACCGAAAGCATCACATTCTGACAGTATCAATGTTATGACTGATTTGCTGATTACAGGATTAAACCGTTCAGGTGCATTTAACTTAGAACCGATTCATTTATACGATACGGGCAGTTATTATGCAATTACAGGATTTTTAACAACGGTATTCATCTTTGCACTATCTTTATTTACAGTTTTGAAAATGAATCAAGATACTGTATTGAAAGCGCGATTGAAAATGTTTCATTTTTCTAAAGAGCGTTTGTTAATCATTCGTGCGTTGATTACATGGTTTTATACTATGTTATGGAGTATCGTTGGTGTAGTTTGGATTATGTTCAGTATTCCGAATACCTTTGAATTATATAATTGGCCAACGTTAGCCATTCATTTAAGCTATTATGTTACCTTTTTAATACTGTGGTTATTACTCATCGAACTTTTAACAACAGGCTTGTTGAATAGTATTAGTAAAGTCATATTAGCTATTGTCATCCTAGTGTTATCTGGTTTAACAATACCTACGATTTTTTTACAACATATAGCAAATGGCGTTTTCAATATTCAACCGTTCGCAGTTGTAACAAATCAATTGTTAGAAATTATTTTAAACAACTACATTTTAGAACTGCACCCTAGTTTCTATCTTAGCTTCATCGCACTTTTGATAATTAATTTAGCTGTATTGGTTTGGAGGTATCGTCAATGAAGCCTTATATACAACTTGTTGTGTTCAAGCAATGGTTACAATACATCTTGCTCGTAACAACCATTGTCATCGCACTCGTACTTATTGGTATGGGTTACCGTGTAGCACATGACAACTTCAAAATACCGATTACCATTCAAGATTTAGACCAAACCACTGCATCAAAATCATTCGTCAATAAAATTAAACAATCTGACTATGTAACTATTAAAAAAGTCGATGAAGATGAAAGCTATATTGAAGATGATGTTACTAAAAAGGAAGCTATTTTAAGTATGCAAATTCCTAAAGGTTTCTCTCAAAAATTAAAAGAGAACCGTTTAAAAGAAACGATACAGTTATATGGTAGAGATGACTTTATAGGTGGTATTGCTGTAGAAATTGTTAGTAGTTCATTATATGAACAGCAAATTCCTAACATTATTTATGAACACCTTGAGGATATGAAACAGCATCAATCCATCGATGCTATCAACAAGTCCTATCATAAACATACACCTGAATCTAAAATCAAATTTGTGTCGCTTACTAAACAAGCACAACACTCTATTTCAATTAGCTTAATCTTTGCGGTGATTTTATTTGTTAGCGCTGTTCAAGTAGTACTTCATTATCGTTTAAACCAACAAGCAGCATTGCAACGATTATCACAATATCATTTAAGCCGTTTCAAACTATATAGTACTTATGTAATGACACATACGATCTTGTTATTGTTGGTACTATTGGCAGTTAGTCTATATTTGTCTCAACCACTCAGCTTAATATTTTACTTAAAATCACTGTTACTTATATTGATTTATGAGATAGGTATCGTCTTTATCTTATTCCATATTCAAACAATAAGTCATCGATTATTCATGACATTTATATATGCACTTGCTATGGGTATCGTATACTTGACCATTTTCATGTAAAGGAGCGTAACTGATGATAGAAATTAATAACCTTTCAAAGCGTTACCGTAACAAACAGATTTTCAATCATTTAACCATGTCCTTTGATAGTAATCGTTTAACCGTATTACTTGGTGATAATGGCGCTGGAAAATCAACATTACTTCGTATGATTGCTGGTATTGAAAAAGCTAATGATGGAACTATCAACTATTTCGGCGAAAAATGGAATCAAAGACAAATACAAAATCACATCGGTTATGTGCCACAAGACATTGCGTTATTTGAACACATGACAGTGGCTGAAAACATTAAATTTTTTAAATCACTTTGTAAAAATCCAATTAACGATACAACTATCAACGAATATTTACAGCAATTAAACTTTGATGATACGTCTGCCAAAGTATCTACATTGTCTGGTGGGAATAAACGTAAAATTAATATATTAGTAGGTTTACTAGGTCAACCTCGAATTCTCATTTTAGATGAACCGACAGTTGGTATTGATTTAAAATCTAGACATGACATCCACCAACTACTTAACATTATGAAATCTAAATGTTTAATTATATTAACTACCCATCATTTAGATGAAGTTGAAGCACTTGCAGATGATATCAAGTTAATTGGCCAAGATCCTTTTTATCAACATGTTTTAGAGGACAAGCAATGGGCTTATACCTATTATTAAAACGAAAAAAATCCCAAGTTGCGTATGATATCGTAACTTGGGATTTACTGTATTATCTACTTTGTAAGTATGACGTTGGGTCTACTGCATATTGATTACCGATACCACCAGACATACGTTGGAAGTGTACGTGAGGTGCTGTTGAATTACCCGTACTACCTGAATATGCAATTTGGTCACCAGCTTTGACTTTATCACCAGCTGAAACAGTTAAACGATTATTATGCATATACCATTGGTAGTTATTACTGTTCGCTTCTTTAATCGTTACTTGATTACCACCACCATAGTTACTCCAACCTGCTTGTACTACTGTACCATCAGTTAATGAGTAAACTGGTGAATTTTCAGGCATTGCATAGTCGACACCGTAATGCGCACCACCACCGTGATATTGTCCATATGGTTGTAGTTGTTTACGACTTGTTAACCAGCTTGCGTCTTTCGCATGACCACTAGCTGTCGCTTTACTTGCTGAACCGCCATTTTGATTAGATGTGCCATTAGGGTAATTAACCTTTCCATTACCATTATGGCTGTTATACGCTTGGTTGTTGTTACTATGTGAATAATAGCTCGCGTCTGGGCCTACATTTGATTGATAACCATATTGATTAATGTGTTGTTGGCTTTGACTCGCTGTGTAGTCATTGTTATCTCCTGCTGTTGCTGGATTCACATATGTTTGACCGCTTCCATTGGCATTTGCATTTTTTGGATAACAGTTATAAAAATAATGCGTATGTCCTTGTGCATCTACGAATGTATAGCTATATTCTTTATTATCAAACATTGCTTGATTCCAGTTACCATCAGGTGTGTGATGATAATCCCCATTAGAATCAATTGTATAATAAGTACCATAAGATACGTCTTGTGATTGTGTTGACATTTGTGTATGTGCTTGTTGGGTGTTTGTCGTTTCTGCTGCATCTGCTTGATGCGCCATTGTAAATGTAGCGAAGCCCATCGTTGCAATCGCTGCTGCTGTTAATTTTTTCATGTATAAAACATCCTCCATTAAAGTTAAAGTTAGTTCTCAATTAAACTGTACTGCACATACTAAAAGAATTAGACAACTGAGTAAAGGATTTAATTCTCATTTTCCAACTATTTAATATTCCCGAAATGTTTTACTAAACTCATTACATTGTCATTACAAAATAGCCATACATTGATATTAAAATGACATCTCTCACTGCATTCGTTTAACCTTTTATAAATTTTCAAAATTAACAACTAATCATTCGTCCATGTTCGCGGTTCAACGCTAATGTATGATAGTAATCATCCATCAAATCATATCAACCAAATTCCATTATCAATCGCTATTGATTGTCATTCAACTTTCTAATAGTGATATGCTTCTCAGGCTTAAAAATCGTCATATCTTTTCTATTAATTAAATCATCTGTGAGCTTTAATGCTACTATTTCATTGCTGCCATAATACTTAATATATAACGTTCTTGTAGTTAAATTTATTACGGTCTGATACATCGTATAGTGATTGTCAGCATCATGCGGACGTACAATTCCAATCGGTATATTTACCGCATCTAATAAATAAAATGCATTCATTAAATCCATTTCTTTATCATTGTTTTGAGCAATGTTTGCTTTCATAAATGCCATTCTCACAAAGCGCTCAGTTGAAGTAAATCCACCTGGCAATCCAAATGTACCTGCTTCATTGCCTAAAGGTTCAATCGTTACACCTTCCAATAAATTTGCTGTTGTTGGATAAGGAGAAATATTGATATATTGTCTTAAATTACTATAATGCCAATTTAAGTCTGGATGATTTGTTAAGACACCAATAGGGTTATCTTTTATAACCACTTCACCCTCTTTAAATGAAACTTCGACTGAATGTCCAGTTGCATCGGAAACATGATAATGCAATGGCGGAACTTCACCGATATCATTTAAATATACAGCTACAACATGTATTTGGGATGCTTGTTGTTTCATATCTTCAATGCTTGTTGTATATCCCAAAATCCATGTCACAATTTCATTTTGCGTAATATTCATCGCGTCCGCTTTGTGTGTTGATCCATATGAACTATAACCTCGGAAATATTGTGTTGAAATGGCAACGCCATGTTCATTAACACCATCACCATAAATAAAACCTTCCATATCTGTTCCTGTACCAATAAAGCCATATTGCGTTTGGCCTGTCGTGCCAGTGCGAGATGTCCAACGATAATTTCTAGGCGTCACTGCTGGCGAACCATCTAATGGATAATCATAATCCATCGTGCGTCCAAGAAGTACTTGATTATTTAAAGTTTGTATTGTGAATCCTGTGCACATTGTTCTCACTCCTCTGTACCTTCATTTACTTTAATCACTTTCAAATAAAGCTGTTTCACTTAAACATACTATAAAAAATCAATCATACAAGCAATTAATTGATATTCATTCTCAATAACTGTGGTATGATATGTAAGGAAATCATGACTTATGTGTGAGTGAACGATCATCTATACATCCGTTCACTTCATCTCATGACTTTCTATATTTAATTTTTACAAGGAGTGACATCTGTGAATAACACACAATCTTCACCATGCAGTAATATTATTATTGCGATTATGTTGTCTGCATTAACATATTGGTTGTTTGCACAATCATTTATTAATATAGGACCTCTCGTTGGTCAAACGTATCAAACCTCTCCTGCCGTGTTAAATTTATCTATTAGTTTAACTTCCTTCGCCACAGGTATCTTCATGGTGGCTGCAGGTGATATTGCTGATAAAATAGGACAACTGAGAATGACATACATGGGTCTCATAATCAGTATGTTTGCATCTCTTCTATTAATTATATCGGACATCACTGCACTGCTCATCATCGGTAGAATTTTACAAGGTCTATCAGCAGCTATCTTGTTACCTTCAACAGTTGGCGTTTTAAATAATCAATTTAAAGGAGATCATTTAAGACGAGCGATTAGTTATCTAATGATTAGTACTGTTGGTGGCATCGGCCTAGCTGGTGTTATCGGCGGTTTAATCGCCACAAATTTTGGATGGCAAACGAATTTCATCATTAGTATAGTCATTGCTTTCATTGCCATATTGCTTCTAAAAGGCACACCTGAAAAAGTAAGTCAACATAGCCATCGTCATCCATTCGATTACAAAGGTATGTCTATTTTCGCTGTTATGATTGGTAGCTTTACATTATTGTTAACACAAGGATTCGAACAAGGTTGGTTTAGTACATTTTCATTCATTTGTCTGAGCATTTTTATCATCACTACGTTGATATTCATCATCATCGAACGTCGACATGAAGTACCTTTTATTGATTTCTCAGTATTACGCAACC
The DNA here is from genome assembly GCF_016893255.1 of Staphylococcus sp. GDB20D11A. Taxonomy (NCBI): domain Bacteria; kingdom Bacillati; phylum Bacillota; class Bacilli; order Caryophanales; family Staphylococcaceae; genus Staphylococcus; species Staphylococcus sp. GDB20D11A. Next base: position 42,139 of record NZ_JAFEPJ010000001.1, on the reverse strand, counting down.
GTCCGTTCATTGGTGCATTTTTAAATAACTTTGTTTTAAATAGTGGTCTGGGCGTAACAGTGGTCTTTTTCATATATGCTCAAACACACCTTGGTTTATCAGATGCGCAATCTGGACTTGTTACATTGCCATATGCCATTGTGGCAGTTGCGATGATTCGTTTAGGTGAAAAAGCAACATTACGTTTCGGTGGCAAATTGATGCTCATCATTGGTCCGTTGTTCCCTGTCATCGGCATCACTATTATTAGCATGACATCACTTCAACCATCACAATATATCATTGCTGTTGTTACTGGGTTTGTCATTTGCGCAATTGGAAATGGTTTAGTGGCAACACCCGGCCTTACAATTGCAATTTTCAGTATGCCTAATGAAAAAGTTGGTTTAGCTACAGGATTATATAAAATGAGTGGCACACTAGGTGGCGCCTTTGGTATAGCACTAAGTACTACAGTTTTCAGTATGTTACAACTAAACTATGCACCAAGTGTAGCTGCAACTGTAACATTTATCGTCAGCATTGTATTAATGATACTCGGCTCATTATCTGCATACATGATCATTCCAAAAACAGTTAAATCTTAAATATAATAGAAGAATTATGTTTCGAAATATCTGTATCACTTTAAAATGATACGCATCAATTTCTATAAAAATAAGCGAAGAACATTTTTTATTGTTCTTCGCTTACTCTAATTATTATTCACTATCAATTAGACAAAATGGCCATTTTCAAATATCACGCGTTGTTTCTGACCTTGAATATATTTATTATAATTATCCTTTTGAAAATCAGTTAACATTAATTTAGATGTACCGTATTTTAACACTTTTTGCATTGTTTCTATTCTCATTTTTCTAAATAACCATCCATCTTTTAACACAATACGATTAACAGCATCATATGATAATTCTACTGTTTCTTTAATTTCAAATGTCTTGAATGAAATAATCGTGCACATTAAAAACGTATCACCAAAGTAATAAACATCTAAATCATCTCGCTTATGTTGTCCAACTAACAAACGACCATATTCGAACTCTTTTTCTGGATATTTCAATTCTAAAAAACTAATAATCTCTTCTTCTTTTAATTTGAATTGCATTTAAAAACATCCTCTCTTAATTTTTAACAAGCCTTAATTAAAAATTTTTTCAATCACATAGTTCAATATACATCATTTCGTTATGTTTTTTAATACTTTTTTCAAAAACAAATATTTTATTCTTTAAAATAATGACTTTTGTATTTTTCATCACAATAAACATTTTAAAATTCTTGTTATCATAATCATTAAAAGTTATTTAACCTTAATAATATATTCTCTCGCCTCAACCTTAATCGCATACTATAGGCGTCTGTTTGTAGACAATAAAAGTCATGCACCTCTTCATATGTCATCAAATGCTTATCATGATATGATGAATATAATAATCGGGTATATAACTGTATGATTAATTACACAATAAAGAGAAGGAATATAATATGAAAAAAGTGTCAATTAAAGATGTTGCTAGAGAAGCTGGTGTATCAGTTACTACGGTGTCACATATTTTAAATCATAATGATAGTCGTTTTTCCTCAACAACGATAAAAAACGTACATGCTGTTTCAGAACGTTTAGGCTATGCCCCTAACAAACATGCAAAACAATTGCGCGGCAGTAAAATTCAAACTATTGGCGTCATTTTACCTAGCTTAACAAATCCGTTTTTCTCAGCACTGATGCAAAGTATTCATGATCACAAACCATCTGATGTTGATTTATGCTTTTTAACATCTACAGCAACTGATTTGTATGACAATATTAAACATTTAATTGATCGAGGTATTGACGGATTAATTATTGCACAATACATTTCATCCCCGGACGCCCTAAATAACTATCTAAAGAAGCATCATGTACCTTATGTCGTACTGGATCAAAATGACCATCAAGGCTATACGGATTTTGTTCGGACAAATGAATATCAAGGCGGACAACTTGCAGCACAACATTTAATAGAACTCGGTCACAACAATATGATGATTGTTGCACCATATGACATGATGGCGAATATGTCGACTCGTGTCGCTGGATTTGTTGATACTTTGCGCACGAATCAATTGCCCGAACCACAAATCGTCCATACTGAATTATCTAAGCGCGGTGGGCTAACCATTGTTGATGACATCATGGTTCAATCTGCCACTGCAATCTTCGCTATTAACGATGAACTCGCTATCGGTATTTTAAGAGGATTAATTGAACATGGCATCAGTATCCCGAAAGATATCTCATTAATAGGTTATGACGACATTGATTATGCCGCGTATGTCACGCCACCTTTAACTACTGTAGCACAACCTATAACTGATATTGGCAAAACATCTTTAACCTTATTACTTCAACGATTACAGCACTTAGATAAATCCATTGATATGATTGAATTACCAACGACTTTAAAAATTCGTGCAACAACTGGCTATCATCTTTCAAACTAACTACGTATCTTCCGAAATATACTCATCATTGTTATGCCCTTAGCGTTGCTTTAATGCTGAGGGTTTTTAATCATAATTATTTCACTAAGAAATTAAAATAATAATGTATGAATTTTTAAATATGATTTAAACGTTTTCAGTTTTTATGAAAACGCATGCATTTTACAAATAAAAATGGTACGATGGCACTGGTAAAACGTTTTACTAAAAACAAATCGTGAGGTGTATAACATGAGCATTGTTGCATTACTTATCGGGTTAGGCCCCTTAATTGGCTGGGGCTTCTTCCCAACAGTCGCTTCAAAGTTTGGTGGTAAACCTGTACATCAAATTATCGGTGCTACTGTAGGTACGTTAATCTTCGCTATTATTTTAGCCGTAATCACATCAAGTGGCTTACCTACTGGAACAAATTTACTATTCGCCTTATTATCAGGTGCAGGATGGGGATTCGGACAAATCATTACATTTAAAGCGTTCGAATTAGTCGGTTCATCTCGTGCAATGCCTGTCACAACAGCATTCCAATTATTAGGCGCATCTTTATGGGGTGTCTTTGCATTAGGAAATTGGCCGGGCATTGGTCATAAAATCATTGGTTTTACAGCATTAATCGTTATTTTAATTGGTGCGCGTATGACAGTTTGGAGTGAACGCAAAGAAGCAAGTAACGCCAAAAATTTACGTCGTGCAGTGATTCTTCTGTTAATTGGTGAATTTGGATACTGGTTATATTCAGCCGCACCACAAGCAACTTCTATTGATGGCCTAACTGCCTTTTTACCTCAAGCAATGGGTATGGTAATTGTTGCAGTCATTTATGGCTTTATGAATATAAAAGCAGAGAATCCATTTCGTAATAAAATTACGTGGTTACAAATTATTTCAGGTTTCTTCTTTGCATTTGGTGCCTTAACATATCTTATTTCAGCACAACCTAATATGAATGGTTTAGCAACTGGATTTATTCTTTCTCAAACATCCGTTGTGCTTGCTACATTAACTGGTATTTATTTCTTAAAACAACATAAAACATCAAAAGAAATGGTTATTACAATCATCGGCTTAGTACTCATTTTAGTAGCCGCTTCTGTTACAGTATTTATAAAATAAGGAGTGTAGATGTCATGAAAAAATCAGCTATTTTAAATGAACATATTTCAAAAGCAATCGCGACAATTGGTCATTTTGACCTATTAACAATTAATGACGCTGGCATGCCAATTCCAAATGATCATCGCCGTATCGACCTAGCTGTCACTAAAAACTTACCACGCTTTATTGATGTCTTAGCTACAGTATTAGAAGAAATGGAAATCCAAAAAATATACTTAGCAGAAGAAATAAAAGAACATAACCCTACACAATTGCAACAAATTAAACAATTGATTTCATCGGAAATCGAAATCATTTTCATTCCTCACGAAGAAATGAAAAGTAACTTAGCTCACCCATTAAATAAAGGTAATATTCGTACTGGTGAAACAACGCCCTACTCTAATATTGCATTAGAATCGAATGTTACTTTTTAAAAATTATAACTTGAAAGGAGCATACACATGACCAACAAAGTTGTTATTTTAGGTTCAACGAATGTCGATCAATTTTTAACAGTTGAAAGATATGCGCAACCAGGCGAAACATTACATGTTGAAGAAGCACAAAAAGCATTCGGCGGAGGTAAAGGTGCCAACCAGGCTATTGCCACTGCACGCATGCAAGCAGACACAACATTTATTACTAAAATTGGCACTGATGGCGTTGCTGATTTCATCTTAGAAGATTTTAAAGCGGCTCATATTGATACATCATATATTATCAAAACAACTGAAGCAAAAACGGGCCAAGCCTTTATCACTGTGAATGCAGAAGGACAAAACACCATCTATGTTTATGGTGGTGCGAATATGACGATGACACCTGAAGATGTTATTAACGCAAAAGACGCTATAATCAATGCAGACTTTGTCGTTGCACAATTAGAAGTACCCATCCCGGCTATTATATCTGCATTTGAAATTGCCAAGGCACATGGTGTGACGACTGTATTAAATCCTGCACCAGCGAAAGCATTACCTAATGAATTATTGTCACTAATCGATATTATTGTGCCAAACGAAACAGAAGCCGAATTGTTATCTGGGATTAAAGTAACTAATGAACAATCTATGAAAGACAATGCTAATTACTTTTTATCTTTAGGCATTAAGACTGTTTTGATTACGTTAGGTAAGCAAGGTACATATTTTGCTACTAAAAATCAAAGCCAACACATCGAAGCTTATAAAGTAAATGCGATTGATACAACTGCTGCAGGCGACACATTTATTGGTGCATTTGTCAGTCGCTTAAACAAGTCGCAAGATAACTTAGCAGATGCTATTGATTTTGGTAATAAAGCGAGCTCCCTCACTGTACAAAAACACGGCGCGCAAGCATCTATTCCTCTACTAGAAGAAGTAAATCAAGTTTAAATGAATCAAACACAGCTATGATATGAAGGTTTAGCATATAACATGCAACATTCGTATATCATGGCTGTGCTTTTTTATCTTTATAAAACATCATCTATTAGAAATAATTTTCCACTAAACCTATGCTTGATGACTCATGTTTAGTTATAAATGAAGTGACAATTTTTTGTAATCTTTTTAACTTCCAAATTATCGCATATAAATATGCTATATTAATGATAATAATTATCAATTAACAGGAGGTTATGCTATGTCCAAAGAAGCTGGCCATACATTTTTAGCTAAATTAGGAAAAACTCGTCTACGCCCCGGTGGTAAAGCAGCAACAGATTGGTTAATACAACAAGGGGCATTTTCACAAGATAAACAAGTGTTAGAAGTGGCATGTAATATGTGTACGACATCTATTTATCTAGCTCATACATATGGCTGTCACATTCAAGGCGTTGATATAAATAAGAAAGCATTAGAAAAAGCACAAGAAAATATCTCAGCAGCAGGTCTTGAATCATATATTCAAGTTCAACAAGCGAATGCTGTTAAATTGCCCTTTGATGACAATCAATTCGATATCGTTTTAAATGAAGCAATGTTAACAATGTTGCCCATCGCCATAAAGGAAAAAGCATTACGCGAGTACTACCGAGTCTTAAAGCCTGGGGGTATCTTGTTAACACATGATATTGTCATCGTTAATGAATCACATGCCACACATGTAGTTAAATCATTATCTGCAGCAATTAATATCAATGTCTCACCGCAGACGAAACTTGGCTGGTTAGATTTATATTATCAAGCTGGTTTTAATCATGTACATTATCATACTGGTCCAATGAGTTTAATGACACCAAAAGGTTTAATTTATGACGAAGGTATTGTTGGAACTTTAAAGATTATCAACAATGCTTTAAAAAAAGAAAATCGACCAATGTTTTGTAAAATGTTTAAAACGATGACTAGACTGCGTAAAGATATGAATTATATTACTTTTGTCGCTAAAAAAGACCACTAAATATAATGCCACTAACTGTACTTTGTATCTATGTTTGACTGCTACTTTAATTTCTTTGTGACACTAATCATCTACTTAACAATATCGTTATCGTTGATTAGTAGGTCATCAATTTTGGTTAAAGACTTTTATAAACACTCAAACATTAACACTATACATACTTAGTTAGTGGCATTATTTTTTTCTTAAAATTTTAACATCACGGGATTAGGACAAAAATGTTATTTTCGCAAAATTTATTTCTGTCCTTCCCCAACTTTCATTGCCTGTTGAAATTGGTGTTCCAATTTCTCTATGTTGGGGCCCCGCCAACTTGCATTGCCTGTAGAATTTCTTTTCGAAGTTCTCTGTGTTGGAGGCCTTCCAACTTGCACATTTTTGTAAGCTGACTTTTCGCCAGCTTCTATGTTGGGGGCCCGCCAACTTGCATTGTCTGTAGAAATTGCTGTTCCAATTTCTCTGTGTTGGGGGCCTGCCAACTCGCACATTATTGTAAGCTGTATTTTCGCCAGCTTCTGTGTTGGGGCCCGCCAATATAACACTTTAGGTCCTATTATATTAATTTATGTCTCGGGCTCTAACCCTAAAATACTTATAACGTATCTTTATAATTTATCTCCATTTGATGCTATCACTTGTTGATACCAATAGAACGAATCTTTTTTCAAGCGTTCCATCGTGCCATGACCATCATTATCTCGATCAACATATATTAAACCATAGCGTTTCTTCATTTCACCAGTTGTAAATGAAACAATATCAATGATTCCCCACGGTGTATAACCGATTAAATCTACACCATCTTGATCAACTGCTTCTATCGCTGCTGTAATATGTGCTTTTAAATATTCAATGCGATAATCATCATGAATATGTCCATCTACCACTTCATCAACTGCACCAAAACCATTTTCCACAATAAAAAGTGGCAACTGATAACGATCATATAACACATTCAATGTATATCTTAAGCCATCTGGATCAATCGCCCAACCCCAATCACTCGTTGCGATATGCGGATTCTCCACAGAATGATTCAAACCACCGTTGACGATGTTGTTTTCAACTGTAGTATCAACATCATGTTTTACAGCCGTAGACATGTAATAACTAAAGCCAATATAATCAACCGTGCCCTGCTGTAAAATACTGTCGTCCCCTTCTTGCCATCCAACATCATATCCTTTTCGTGCCAACATTTTTTTAGCATAGCTTGGATAATAACCTCTTACTTGAACATCCGGGAAAAAGAAACGTAAGCGATTCGCAATTTGTGCTTCCATCATATCTTTCGGATGACACGAATATGGATAAATGGGTACATGTGAAATCATTGTTCCAATCTTAAATTTCGGATTAATCTCTTTACCAAGACGAACCGCTAAAGCACTGGCTAAAAGTTCATGATGCGCTACTTGATACAAGACTTCTTCGGGATTATCATTTTCTGTTAATGCTACCCCAGAATTCGTCCATAAAAAGATAGGATTTGATGTGTCCATCTGATTATTAATTTCATTAAACGTCATCCAATATGTCACTTTATCTTTATATCTTTCAAATACAACACGCGCAAAATGCACAAAATAATCGACAACTTCTCTATTTCTAAATCCACCATAATGTTTTGCTAAATGAAGTGGCATCTCAAAATGTGATAACGTCACAACAGGTTCAATACCTTGTGCAATTAATTCATCAAAGATACGATCATAAAAGGCAAGTCCTTCTTCATTTGGCACATCTTCATCCCCATTCGGAAAGATACGTGTCCACGCAATCGACGTACGTAAACATTTCAATCCCATTTCTTTAAACAAGGCAATATCTTCCTTATAGCGATGATAAAAATCAATACCTTCATGATTTGGATAATAGTGATTTGGATCTATAGATTCTGTAATCTGACGTGCTTTGCCATGTGCACCACTCGTCATAACATCAATTACACTTAACCCTTTACCACCTTTATCATATCCACCTTCAAATTGATTTGCGGCAAGAGCGCCACCCCACATAAAATTTTGCGGTAAATTTGTCATTATTACAACACACTCCTAGTTTTTAAATATTTTAAAAATAACATCTTCAGTCGTAATGATTTCATTCATTGTCAGTTCTACTTTTCCTAAATCGGCAGAGTTGCTAATAACGACAATAACGTCAGCATTGTAGCCTTGTTGTTGTATATATTGCTGGTCGAATTGCAACAACGTTTGCCCAGCTTCAACACGATCATTTTGCTTTACAAAGCACTTGAATCCTTTACCTTCTAAGTCAACTGTATTCACGCCAATATGAATGACTATGTCCACACCGTCTTCTGATTGAATACCAACTGCATGCTTAGTTGGTACAATCATAGATACTAAGCCATTGAACGGTGCGGTTACTTTGGATTCTTCATGAGCTTTGATTGCCAAGCCTTCGCCTACCATTTTCTCTCTAAAAATTGAATCTCTTACTTCTTTAAGTAAAATACGACGACCAGCGATTGGTGCTTTCACTAAAATTGGTGTTGTTACTTTTACTTGCGCTTTCTGTTCTGTTTCTTGAGTATCCACAGCATCATGATTCGTATCTTCTTGATGCTTGGCGTCGTCCATTAACAATTGTAATTGTTGATATACATATTTTACTTCTTCATTAAATACGATAACTAACTGTGTTTCATTTTCATCAACTGACGCCACGCCATCTATTTGTGTTACTTCATTAGCAGTAGAAGGAATTGCATGATGCATATGAATGGTCATGCGTACCGTATCATACGAAACATTAACAATATTTTCGACACCCCCTACAGCTGTAAGGATGTCTTGAGCATAATCTTTATATTTATTGCCCATAAGTATTACCCCTCAACTTGATAATAGAATGGAAATATATGACTTATCATAATTATAATTGTACCGGTTCAATTTGTAAACGCCGATACAATTATAATATTTTGTGCTATAATAATTACAGACAAAGTGAAACGAGGACAGAATATTGTTAAAGTATGAACATATTGCTAAGCAACTTAATGCGTTTATACATCAATCTAATTTCAAACCCGGTGATAAATTGCCAAGCGTGACGCAATTAAAAGAACGTTATCAAGTAAGTAAGAGTACTATCATTAAAGCATTAGGCTTATTGGAACAAGATGGTTTGATCTATCAAGCACAAGGCAGTGGTATTTATGTGAGAAATATTGCAGATGCCAATCGTATCAATGTTTTTAAGACCAATGGTTTTTCTAAAAGTTTAGGCGAACATCGAATGACAAGTAAGGTACTTGTTTTTAAGGAGATTGCAACGCCACCTAAATCTGTACAAGATGAGCTCCAATTAAATGCAGATGATACCGTCTACTATTTAGAGCGATTAAGATTCGTGGACGATGATGTTTTATGTATCGAATATTCTTATTATCATAAAGAAATCGTGAAATATTTAAATGATGATATTGCTAAGGGCTCTATCTTCGATTATTTAGAATCAAACATGAAACTTCGTATTGGTTTTTCAGATATTTTCTTTAATGTAGATCAACTCACTTCAAGTGAAGCTTCATTACTACAATTGTCTACAGGTGAACCATGTTTACGTTACCACCAGACTTTTTATACAATGACTGGCAAACCCTTTGATTCGTCTGACATCGTATTTCATTATCGTCATGCACAGTTTTATATTCCTAGTAAAAAGTAATACATACATCAAAACGTCTATATTCCAGTTATCAACCGGAGTATAGACGTTTTATAGGACATAATTTCTTTAAAAACAGTGAGAAGTACATTTTCAATCAGAAAATTACTTTTTACTGTTCTTTATATTTACATAATCTAAGAACCTATAGTTTGAATCCTATTGTATAATATCTCTTCGTCTCAAACGTTAAAACACACTAAGATCACTCAGTAATATGATGATCTATACTCTGTATTTTGGTTTTAAGTGTCTGTATCCCCTTATAAAAATAACTACTAATATAATGACACCTACTGTGAATATAATGTCCCAAGGCATTCTACCCCACATGATTGCTTTTACAAGTGGTTGTTCATAAAATGACGTTAGTCTTGAATGCCAATAACCATGTTCTAATGCATCTTTAAGTTGGATATAACCTACTGGCATTAATGTAATGAACACCATACCTGCCAAGCCAACATTTAAAGCCCAACATGATATTTTAATCCATTTTTCAACTTTCGGTGTCCAAAATTCTTTTTTAGTAATATTTTTAAAAACATACAACGCAATTGAAATTGAGAACATACCATACACGCCAGCCATAGAACCATGGGCATGTGCTGCAGTCCATTGCGTACCATGTTCAAAGTAGTTAACTGCTGGTGTGTTAATTAAAAAGCCTAATGCTCCAGCACCAATTGCATTCCACAATCCTGTTGAAGCAAGAAAAATAAATGTACCTTTGTAAGGAAAAGCGATGTCACTTTTCTTATATAAGCGATAGTGTGTGTATGCTTCCCAAATTAATAAACAAAGTGGCACGACTTCTAATGCTGAAAAACAAGAACCCAGTGCAAGCCATATGGAATGATCACCTTGCCAATAGTAATGATGACCCATACCAACAATACCTGTACCTAGTAATAGGATTAATTGAAAATATAATGCACGAATCGTCGTTTCAATGGTAGTTAATTTCATATTAACCATTAAGAAACCAATCAACACTACGGCAAATGCTTCAAATATACCTTCAACCCATAAGTGAACAATCCACCATCGCCAGTAATCTGCAAACGTCACATGTGAATTCGGCATTATAAATAATGATGCAAGATAAAATAACGGAATTGCAATTGCTCCAACAAACAATAGCGTCAATAAGTGACGTTTATCATGATTCGCTTGTACTTTGTTGCGAATAGCTGGTAAAAACCCTCGACAAAGAATGATAACCCATAAGGCCATACCTACTATAAATAATATTTGCCAAAATTTACCTAATTCTATATATTCCCAACCAAAGTGCCCGAATAGCCACCAATGAGAATCAATCCAACCTAAAATATGACCCCATTCTCCAATCATGCTGCCCATCACAACTATGATTAAGGCCCAAAACAAGATATCTACTAATACGCCTTGTTTCTTTGGTTCTTTGCCCAATACTTTAGGTACAATGTATATTCCTGCTGCTAACCAAGTCGTAGCAACCCAGAAAATAACTAATTGCACATGCCATGTCTTCGCAATATTAAATGGAAAGAGCCTTTGTATTTCTATACCAAAAAATTTATTCTCTACATAATAATGTGCCAGTAATTCGCCTAATAATATTTGAACCAAAAATAGTAACATGACAACGACTAAATATTTCCCAACTTTTCGCTGACTATCAGTGATTTTACTATCTACTTCAATCTTTGGTAGTTCCCGTTCCGACTCATACGTCGGCTTCATGTCAAATTCATAACGCTTTTGAATATATATAATGAATGCCAAGCCTGCAATCAGTAATGTTACAGATATAGCAGTCCATAAAATTCCTGCACTAGGCAACGTATTTCCTGCATCCACATCGTATGGCCAATTATTTGTATATGAAAATGTTTTTCCAAGTCTATCTGTTGATGATAACCAAGCACCCCAGAAAAAGAATTGACTTAAATGTTCAACTTTATTTCCTGCGACCATATAATCATCATTTTGAAACTGTTTAATCATATTTTCATTTAATCCTACTTGTTTAGGGTTATTAACAAACTCTTTTTTATAATAATCTTGCAAATATTTTAGACCGTATACTTGTCCTGGCGTTAATACAAGTTGATTTTCTTTTTCAGAATAACGATTAATCCGTATTTCTTTCATCACTTTATCTTTAACTACGGCTAACTCTGCATGATTTAATTTATGAAGTTGCTTATGATAAATATCTTGTGCATAATATTTACGCATACCAATCAGGTAATGATGTAATGCCTCTGCTGTATAATCTGGGCCTAAGTAGGAACCATTGCCCAGGTAGGAGCCATAATCTGTTAACCCATATTTCTCATATATCGCTTGCCCACTGATTAGCTCGCCTTTTGTAACAAGCGTATGACCTTGTTGATCTACTATCTTTGTTGGACGAGGTGCTTCATTTTTAAAAATATACCAACCACCTACTAGTAGAATTGAAAACACAATCACTAAAATCGTTAGTAGCACTTTAACTAAACGTTTATATGAACTTTGCATACTCATTTATAAAATCTCCTCTTAATTGCATTCTTACATATAAGCATACGCCGTTTTTTTATAAAGTGTTGATGACATTAAGTAATTTCAAGAATTTGTCGAAAAATATTTAATTGAAATTTCACAAATGATATAACTTACATTTTAATTCTTAGTTAAATTAATTCATTATATCATTTTTCAAAAGCCGCAATACATAAAACGAACGCCTAAATACCATAAAACCTAGTAAAAAGTAATACATACATAAAAACGTCTATATTCCAGTTATAAACCGGAGTATAGACGTTTTTTTACGATAATAACAATGGCTCAAATTGCTATTATCTTGCTTAGGTTTTTCGTTTTAGAAGAATATTGCTACAAAGACAGGCACAACTGCTACAACAACTACACCAACTAACACTAAAGCTATACTTGCCATTGATTCTTCTACAGGTCCTAATTCTTTGGCTGGTGCTACACCTAATGTGTGACCACTTGTTCCAAGTGCTAATCCTCGGGCAATAGGGTTAGTAATTCGGAAAAGCTTCAAGAATTTATTACCTAGGGCATAAATAATGACACCATTTAAAATAACTGCTAATGATGTTAATTCTTTTATACCACCGATACCAGCTGATACTGGTAACGCAATCGCTGTAGTTGCTGCTTGAGGTAACATTGATAAAATAACATCATTGGCAAATTGTGCTAACTTCGCAAAAGTTAAAATAATTAATAACGCTACAACTGTACCGATACCAATACCTCCGATGATACGATGCCAATGTTTAACAAGCACTTCACGCTTTTTATATAACGGAATCGCAAAACAGATTGTTGCTGGTTCTAAGAAGAAGTAAATAATGTCTCCACCTATTTTGTAAGTCTTATACGGAATGCCTGTTAAATAGAGGAAGGCCACACCAAATACCATACTGACAAATAGCGGTGCGAATAAGAAGAAACGATTTGTTTTTTCAAATAATATGGTCGCTAAGAAAAATGGTATAACGGATAACAGTATTCCGAAGTATGGTGTGTTTAGTGCTAAGTGGTTAATCATGAGCTTGTGCCTCCTCTATTTTGATCTTTTTTGTGACTTTGTCACCTTTAGATCTCGAAGTAACTTTCATAATAATTTGTGTGACATAGCCAGTACAAATAAGTAATAGTATTGTTGAGACGATTATTAGTCCAATGATTAAAAATGGTGCTTGGCTAATGACACCTAAAGAGTTAACAACTGAGATACCGGCTGGTACGAAGAGTAAGCCAATGTTATTTGTTAGTGTCGTTCCTACTTTTTCGACTTCGCCTAACTTAACAGCACCAGTACATAATAATACAAATAATAATACTAAACCGATTACTGATGCAGGCATAGGAATTGGCATAAATGATTCAATTATTTTCGATACAAAGAGTACTAAAGCAATTACAATGACTTGGTGAAAAAAGTGTGCTGGTTTTGATGCGTCTTTTTGTTGTTTCACGACCATTGCCTCCTACGTTTGATTTAACTAAAGTATAGATGGCTCACTTCGATTTGCGTGAATTTTAGTCCGAAATACAAAATATCATAGGTAAAATGCATAAAAAAAAGGATTACTGTTAAAGTAATCCTATCGACGCTTTAAAATCTTTCATAAATGAACGTCCAACTTGCATCTTGACACCATTTGTCAATATTACCATATAAGTGTAGTTAAACCATTGTTGCACTTCTTTAATGTGTTTAGTGTTAATAATATATGAACGATGAATACGTATAAAATAAGTGGGATTCAATCGTTTTTCATAACGATTCAATGGCTCTGTTGTTTCGTATTTATGATTCGTTGTATGTATGGTTGTAATACCATTATGTGTGCCAATCCCAATAATATTTTGTTGCTTTAACATGTGAATTTTATCGTCAATTTCAACAGGTAAACTTTGATCAAAATTCGCCGACATATCATTCGCAATTGCATTTGCGCTATTATCATCTTTGGCTTTAGTCGCACGAACTTTATTGACTGCTTGTTCAATACGTTTTTGACCAAACGGTTTCAAAATATAGTCTGTCGCATTTAATTCAAATGCCTGTACTGCGTATTGGTCATGTGCAGTTGCAAAAATAATCGCAGGTGGCTCTTTCATCTTTTGAATTTTAGCTCCTAATTCGATCCCATTTTCATCCATTAAATTGACATCTAAAAATATAATGTCATATTGATTTATCAGTAGTGCTTCCAATGTTTCTTTTACATTTTCTGCCTCATTAATTTCTTCAAAACCACCAATTTCATTTAATAAATATGTTAATTCATTACGTGCTAATGGCTCATCATCTATGATTAATGCTTTCATATTTATTCCTCCTCTTGTCTTTCATAAGGAAGTACACACCAAAAAGTGGTACCGCTCGATGTCGATTCAAATTGTAATGCTGCGGATTTTCCAAATAATCCTTTTAGGCGTAAGTTTAAATTTTCTAAAGCACTACCAGTTCCAGATTCTGATTCTACAGATGTTTCTCCCAACAAATGCATTTTATCTTTAGAAATACCCTGACCATTATCTTGTACAATAATACGTACATGTGTTGCAGTTTCTTTAATCACTGACACGTCAATATCGTTACCTTGCTTTCGATTCGTAAACGCATGTTTGATGGCATTTTCAACTAAAATTTGAATTAAAAATGGTGGTACAAGCACATCGCGATATTTGTCTTCAACATTAATATTGATATTAAATCTTCCTGGGTAACGTGCTTGTTCGAGTGATAAGTATGCACGCACTTGACTTAACTCTTTATCTAAAGTAATCGTATGTTGCTTTGAGCCTTGTAAATTCGCTCTGAAAAAATAACTCAATTCTAATAGTAACTCTCGTGCCTTTTCGCTATTTATTCTAACTAAAGCTGAAATCGTGTTAATTGAATTGAAGAAAAAATGTGGACTCACTTGTGCCTGTAATGACTTAATCTCAGCATCTTTCAATAACTTACTTTGCGTTTCGGCTTCACCAAGTTCAATTTGGCTACTAAAAATATTTGCCAATCCTTCTGCAAGTTGACGTTCCACAAAAGTTAAATCATTAGGGTTTGTAAAATACATCTTCAATGTACCGACGATAGAACCATGCATCTCAAGTGGTATCACGATAGCTGCTCTAAGCGGGCAATTCGGATGACTACAACCAATCTCTTCTTTAGTATGAACTTCTTTCAACTTCCCTGATTTCAATACATCTTTAGACAGACTTGTTAATATTTCATTTGTTGGTATGTGATGATCACTACCTGCACCTACATGCGATAAGATTTCATTTTTGCTTGTAATTGCTACGGCAGATACTTTCATTAAATTTTTAATAATCATCGCAATTTGCTGTGCCGATTCTCTATTCAATCCTTCTTTAAAATACGGCAATGTCTGGTTCATCAATTGCAGTACATCATGTGTTTGAACAGCCTTCATTTGCTCCTCTTGCTTTAATGTTGAAATGATAATAGACATAAAAATCGCCGTACCAACGCTATTAACAATAATCATTGGTAATGCAATTAATGATATGAGGTCAACCGCATATGCTTTGTCGTGGGAAAATGTTAAAATGCTCAACATTTGAATCATTTCCATAACAATTCCAATCATGGCACTTTTCGCAATACTCGGGTAACGCTTGCGTCTTTGAGCTTGTAAGCCAAAATAACCAGCAATTATACCGATAAATATAGATGAGATAAGATAAACTTGTGCATCCGCCCCACCCATATACACTCTGAAAATACCTGAAATAACGCCAACAAATAGACCTACAAAAGGGCCACCAACTAATCCTGCGACACCTATCGTTAATACACGTGTGTTAGCTAAAGATACATCATCATCTAAACGGAAGTACACACTTCCTGACAAACTATGTTGATGATCGATGACGATACCAGTTAAATTAGACATTAAGGCAAACAAACTGAAAATAATACATAATTGCCAACGTGCTTTCCATGTACGTCGACGATTCATTAAGTTTTTAAAATATGGAATATTCATCAACACATAGGCCAAAATAATAATTAAACCTACACGCTCAAGTAATAACATTGTTAGCGATAGCACGATAGCACCTCAGTGAATTATAATTATGTTTATTTTATCATAATAGTGCATGTAAAATTCATGAATAAATTATTAAAAAAACACGATACTATTTAATTACCTATACCATTAAAATTTCATATCAATTCTTATGCTAAGTTAACAATTTTCCTTTTCAAAATAATGAATATCATGTCACTAAATTTCTGTTAAGTATAGCGAAAAACTGCTGACATTACTTTGCCAACAGTTTCTAATCGCGTTATTTATGATACTTTTTTAAATAAAACATGATTCTCTAAATGAACATGCTCATGTGTTAACACTTCAAGTGCTTTTAATCTCTGATAAACGAGTCGCCAAGTACCACATGCCTCTATCGGTGGTTCATAGCTTGATGCTAAATCGCTCATTTTCACTAACAATTGTCCCGTTGCAATGTGATCAGATACTAAATCATCAATCACTGTATTAATATCGTCTACTACTTCACCTTGTTCATATTTAATTAGTTTTGGAAAATCAACATCATCTTCTTTTTGCATATGCTCTAACATGCCATTTTTAAATGTATCATATGTTTCTTTTAACTCGACTAAATATGGATGATTAGGTCCATGTACTTTCGATAATTTCGTCACATAAGGTGTTAAATTTTTAAATTCTTCTCTAAGAGGTTCATGATATGCTGCTTGAATATATTGAATAAGTGACGAAACATTTAAAAATTTAGGGTTAAGCGAACCTGGTGTATTCGTTTGTTCAACGTCGTTGAGACGCTGTAATAATTCGTTCAAATCTACATTTTTCTTTTCTAAGGATGCTGCTTCTATACTTACTTGTCCACCACAGCAAAAGTCTATACCTACGCTTCTAAAAATATCTGCTGCTTTCGGATAATCTGTTACTACATCTGCTACTATATCATTTTTATTTATCATTATAGACGACCTCCTCATTTCCAGTGTATACAATTTAATGTATTTGAAAATGAAAATCAGGGAAATGTCATAATCATTTCATAAATAGCAAAATAAAACGAGGCTGGGATATAAATCCCTAAAAAACAGCAGTAAGATAATTTTCAATTAGAAAATATCTTACTGCTGTTCTCTATTTATACAATACTTCGTATTGAATGGCTTCGCTTTGCCCGTCTGGCACATTACTGTAAAATTCTATAAATAGAATTTTTGATGACGGGTCCCTTCCTAGGGTGCCGTCTCAGCCACCCCAACCGGCACATTGTTGTAAGCTGACTATATGTCAGCTTCTGTGTTGGGGCCCCTGTCTTCGACTGGCACTGCTCCCTCAGGAGTCTCGCCATTAATACTACGTATTAACATGTAATTTTACTTTGAAATACTAAAAAAAAATAAGACACTTTGCCCAACTTACACTACCAATAGAAACTTCTGTTAGAATTCCTCAAAATGATATTTCGCGATATGTTAATGAAATTGTTGAAACGATACCTGATAGTGAATTTGATGAATTCAGACATCATCGTGGCGCAACATCCTATCATCCAAAAATGATGTTAAAAATTATCTTATATGCATATACTCAATCTGTATTTTCTGGTCGTAGAATAGAAAAATTACTTCATGACAGTATTCGAATGATGTGGTTAGCTCAAAATCAAACACCTTCTTATAAAACTATTAATCGTTTTAGAGTGAATCCTAACACTGATGCGTTAATTGAATCTTTATTTATTCAGTTCCATAGCCAATGTTTAAAGCAAAATCTTATTGATGATAATTCAATTTTTATTGATGGTACAAAAGTAGAAGCTAGTGCCATAGGTTTTGTATTAATGGCACTTAATATAAGGAAAATAGCAGCTCAACGAGCTGTACATTATAAAATGCATATCAAAAAAGCTGATTTCTATCAAATAATTAATAGAAATCAGCTTTTTTACATTGCCTAAGAACTTAATGCCCCAGCCTCTTTATTATTTATTTTAGCGAGTAAGTCATATGTGCAGTGTTTAACTTAACAATATTTTTGAAGTCTCGCTTCTTAATATCTTTACTAAGTAAGATTTCCACTTCGTTTTCTGACGTTTGGCTT
The DNA here is from genome assembly GCF_016893255.1 of Staphylococcus sp. GDB20D11A. Lineage (NCBI taxonomy): Bacteria > Bacillati > Bacillota > Bacilli > Caryophanales > Staphylococcaceae > Staphylococcus > Staphylococcus sp. GDB20D11A. Next base: position 23,804 of record NZ_JAFEPJ010000001.1, on the reverse strand, counting down.
AACATTCCCATAATGATGTCGTCTTTTAGCACGACACTAGCCATACCTTCTTCAAATACATAACCACGATCCAGACCAGTTAAAATGATTTTGTTTTTACCTTTTAACTTCATTGAGATTGAATCCGTTAATGTAATAGCTGTAAAGTATAACGAAATGTTATTAAAGTCTTTTGTGAAATACGGTGTTAATCTATAAAAATCATTATTTAAATGAATTAATGCACTTGTTTCTGCAGTATAAGCATATTTATTACGTTGATTACCAACACGCACTTCAAATACTTCCGTACCTATTTGGACTTCTAAGAAAACATCCCAAATTTTTTCTTTAGGTAAATACGCTTTAATATCTTCTAACATAATGTTAAAACGATATTGTTTATTCGCATTGACACTTAAAGGTACATACATTGTATGCTTCTTGTTTCGTGAATGTAATTTAAGTCTGACATCATAATGTCCTTCACCAATCATAAATTCATTTAGCGTTAGCTCTGTAACAATTTTATGATTATCAAATTTAAATGCTGTCATTTTCACTTTTGGCTTAGCGATATCAATGCCTTCAAAGTATGGTTCGCCTTCATTGAATTGAATGTTTAATTTACCATCTACAATATCAAAACGGTAGTATTGACCTTGACGGTAACTTTCTTCTACAGTTCTATAGTTGTCTATATCTTTCGCTCTCGCGTAGTGCAACAATGGTCGTAATTTACTCATCACCAATGCATCTACACGTTCTGGAACTGCTTGTATAAAGTTTCCTAGAGCATTAATCCATTGTGGTTGCTCTTCTAGTTTAACTTTAAGTGAGAAGCCATTTGTACGAGAAAAACTAAAATGACGATTTAAAAATTCTGCTAAGATTTGATCTTTATGGGCTTCTTCTAAATCTGCATTTAATATTTCTACAGCAATCAATCTCATGACTTCGTAAAAGTCTTCAGGTGAAACATACGCACTACTCATATGTTCACCTTCACGCTTTGTAGCATAATAATACGCTTTATCACTTAACACACTGATTCGATTTGCATTCAAATATGCTTTCATTGTAAATAATTGATCTTCTGCACTCTTTAATTCTTCTGGAAAATATATGTCATTATCTTTTAGTAATGCTGTTCTATAGATTTTAGTCGGGCTTAAAGTATAGATAATTCTTGAATTTAACAAAGTAACTTCAGGTGCTGTTTCTTTAAACATAGATTGTGGTACACCACGACCATTAACACCTTTCATTTTAATCAATAAAACATCTGAGTGATGTTCATCAATAAATGCTGCTGCATCCTTTAAAGTCTCTTTGTTTATATAGTCATCGGAGTCCACAAATAATACAAATTCACCTTCTGCTTGTTTTAACGCCACATTTCTAGGTTTACCTGGACCACCAGAATTTGTTTCGAGTTGACTTACTTTCAAGTTCAATTTATTACGATACTTTTCAACTATTTGTAACGTTTGATCTGTTGAACAGTCATCAACTACAACCACTTCAAATTCAGTTTTCGGAAAATCTTGTTTCGCAAGGCTATTAAGTAATTCTGTTATATACTTTTCTGAATTGTATGTTGGAACTATTACTGAAAATTTCATCATTATACCTCTCCCACTTTGACTACTATATAAACTTAGCTACCAAATAAATTTCTGACTAAACGCTCACTTGATCGACCATCTTGATATTTAAAATGTTTATCTAAGAATGGAATGACTTTTTCTCCTTCATAATCTTCATTGTCCAAGGCGTCCATTAATGCGTCAAATGATTGCACAATTTTACCTGGAACAAATGATTCATATGGCTCATAAAAATCACGCGTCGTAATATAATCTTCTAAATCAAATGCATAGAAAATCATTGGCTTTTTAAATACTGCATATTCATATATTAAAGATGAATAGTCACTAATTAATAAATCTGTTATGAACAGTATATCATTAACTTCTCTAAAGTCAGAAACGTCAACAAAATATTGTTTATGTTTGTCTGCAATATTAAGTCTATTTTTCACAAATGGATGCATTTTAAATAATACAACCGCGTTATTTTTTTCGCAATATCTTGCTAAACGTTCGAAATCAATTTTGAAAAATGGGTAATGTGCTGTACCATGACCACTACCTCTAAATGTTGGTGCGAAAAGAATGACTTTCTTACCTTTAATAATTGGTAATTCATCTTCCATCTCTTGTTTGATCTGTGTCGCATAAGCTTCATCAAATAGTACATCAGTACGTGGAACACCTGTAGGCACTACATTTTTCTCTTTAATACCAAATGCTTCAGCGTAGAATGGAATATCGGTTTCAGATGATACATAAGCTTTTGTATAGCTACGATGATTTAATGAATCAATAAATGGTCCACCCTTTTTACCAGTACGACTAAAGCCAACTGTTTTAAAGGCACCAACGGCATGCCATACTTGAATAACTTCTTGAGAACGTCTAAAACGCACTGTATAAATCAATGGGTGAAAGTCATCAACAAAGATGTAGTCTGCCTTCCCAAGTAAATATGGCAATCTAAACTTGTCGATGATGCCACGTCTATCTGTAATATTCGCTTTAAAAACAGTGTGAATATCATACTTTTTATCTAAATTTTGACGTAACATTTCGTTATAGATGTATTCAAAGTTTCCAGACATCGTTGGTCTAGAGTCTGATGTGAACAACACCGTATTCCCTTTTTTCAAGTGGAAAAATTTCGTCGTATTAAATATCGCTTTAAAAATAAATTGTCTTGTATTAAATGATTGTTTGCGGAAATACTTACGTAATTCTTTATATTTACGAACGATATAAATACTTTTAACTTCCGGAGTCGTTACAACAACATCAAGGACAAATTCATTAACATCGCTAGAAATTTCAGGTGTAACAGTATAAACCGTTTTCTTTGAAATGCCGCCTTTTCTAAATTCTTTTAGGTAAGTCTGCAATAAGAAATTGATTTTACCATTTTGTGTTTCTAATTCGTTGTATTCTTCTTCTTGTTCTGGCTTTAGATTTTGATATGCATCATTAATCACATCTGGGTTTAACTGTGCAATATAATCAAGTTCTTGCTCATTCACTAATAAGTACTTATCTTCAGGTAAGTAATAACCATTATCTAAGATAGCTACATTGAAACGACAAACGAATTGATTCCCATCTATTTTGACATCATTCGCCTTCATTGTACGTGTCTCAGTTAAATTTCTTAATACAAAATTACTATCTTCTAAATCTAGGTTTTCACTATGTCCTTCAACGAATAACTGAACACGTTCCCAATAGATTTTATCTATATATATCTTACTTTTAACCAACGTTAATTCATCCTTTTCTATTTACATAATCCATTTTAATACTGTTTTACCCCAAGATGTAGACAGGTCTGCTTCAAAAGCTTCTGTAAGATCATTAATTGTTGCAATTTCAAATTCTTGACCTTTTAACAACGCTAATTTATCTACAATATCTGGGTATTGAATGTATAAGTCTACAACATCTTGGAAATCTTTTGAACCACTTCGACTACTACCAATCAACGTTAGTCCTTTTTCCAATACTAGACGTGTATTAACTTCTACTGGGAACTCACTTACACCTAACAGTGCAATGCTTCCTTCTGGTGAAATATAATCAATCATTTGATTTATTGCTGATTGGCTACCACGCCCACCAACGCACTCAAATGCATGATCAAATGTTAAGCCTTCAGGTATTTTATTAATAAAGAAGACATCATCAACAAATGAGAAGTGACTCAATTTATAATCTGTTTTACCAAAGACATATATTTTAGACTCTGGATATAATTTACGTAATAAAATGGCTGTAATGTAACCTAAGTTACCATCACCCCAAATACCAAATGTATTTTTATTTGAAATAGATTTCTTTTCAAAACGACGAATAGCATGCAAACTTACTGTTACAAGCTCTGTATATGAAATAATACTTAAATCAATATCATCAGGTAGTGGTACAGCTCTATCATGATTTAGCAACACAAAATCTTGCATAAACCCATCATGTCCACTTGATCTGAAGTAGCTCGATTTTAAATAGTTTTCAGCAATGACATCGTCTTTTTCTGTCGGCGTATTCGGTACCATAACTACTTTTGTACCTTTATTAAACACACCTTTACTGTCAAATACGACCTCACCAACACCTTCATGAATTAAAGACATTGGCAATTTCTGAGATAAGACATTCTCATCACGGCTACCAGTATAATATCTTTGATCGGCAGCACAAATTGACATATATAAAGGACGTACAATGACATAGTCACTGTAAATATCTACGTTGTTATACGTAACTTCAAATTGTCTAGGTGCAACTAATTGATATACTTGATTAATCATCGGCAATACCACCTCGAATAATAGCATTCGCTACTTTTAAATCGTAAGGTGTTGTTACTTTAATGTTATATAACTCACCTTTTACAAGTCGAACCGGTTTGTTTGTTTCTACAATAATCTTACAAGCATCAGATAAAATACTCTTTTGCTCATCACTCAACTGTGCATAGCTTTCTTTTAATAAATTAATATTAAACGATTGAGGTGTTTGACCTTGGTACATTTCATTACGCACTGGAATTGCATCAATCGTTTGATTATCTTTAGATGTAACAATCGTATCTATAGCATCAATCACTGTATCTACTGCACCGTACTCTAAAGCAGCTTGAATATTTTCTTTAATAATACGGTGCGTTAAAAATGGTCTAACTGCATCATGTGTCACAATGACATCGTCATCGTTAATACCATTTGTTGATTCAATATGTTTAACGATATTCATAATTGTATCGTTACGATCGCTACCACCTTGAATGACTTCAATTCTTTCATCAGAAATTTTGAATTTTCTAAGTGTATCTTTCGTATGCGTCATCCATTGTTGTGGCGTCGCGATAATAATTTTTTCAAAATCATTAATTAAAATAAATTTTTCTAATGTATGGATTAAAATCGGTTTGTTGTCTAAATCTAAAAATTGTTTAGGTAAAGGTACGTTACCCATTCTTGAGCCTATACCTCCAGCTAGAATACCAGCGTATTTCATAAAATACTTCCTCCATTCAACTATATCTATATTTAATTATTTAAATTTCGTTGCATTTTTCAATTGAAAACTCATTTTAAAATCAAAACTCTAAATGTCTGTGTATTACTTAAAATTATACATATTTTGCTTATATTTTAGCATATTTTGTTTAAACCTATATTACATTATATCAGACGTTTTCATACACAAATAATAACATACAAGCAAACATTTCGTTTATTATTTATATCACTTAACTAATTAATTTATAATTTTTTATTGTTTTTAAGTTATCACTTAAAAATCGTTTGGCAAATTCGTTGTGACGCGTGTCCATCTTCTAATGAACAGAATTTCTGATAAAATACCGTTCGTGCTTCAATATACTCATTTGCAGTCTCATCGATTTGTTTTAATGCATCAATGAGTGCTGTTTGATTTTCAACAATTGGACCTGGCAACTCTTTTTTATAATCCATGTAAAAACCTCTAAGCTCATCGCCGTATTTATCTAAGTCATACGCATAGAAAATTTGCGGACGCTTTAATACACCGAAGTCGAACATGACAGATGAGTAGTCGGTAACTAACGCATCGCTGATTAAGTATAAATCCGAAATGTCTTCATAATCTGAAACGTCTTTCACAAAATCATCATGTTCATCAATACGTGTCACAACTAAATAATGCATGCGTAATAAAATGACATAATCATCATCCAGCGCTTGACGCAAAGCTTCTATATCAAAGTTAACATTAAATTGATATGAACCTTCTCGAATCGCTTCATCGTCACGCCAAGTTGGCGCATACATAATCACTTTTTTATCTAATGGAATATTTAATCTTGTCTTAATACCGTTAATATATTCAGTATCATTGCGTTTATGTGATAATTTATCATTTCTTGGATAACCTGTTTCCAAAATCTTATCTCGACTAACATGAAATGCATGTTGAAATATCGATGTCGAATATGGATTAGGTGACACTAGATAATCCCAACGTTGGCTTTCTTTTTTAAAGCCATCTTGGTAATTTTGAGTATTTGTTCCTAGCATTTTAACGTTACTAATATCCAAACCAATCTTTTTCAATGGCGTGCCATGCCATGTTTGTATGTACGTCGTTCGCGGTGATTTATATAACCAATCTGGTGTACGTGTGTTAATCATCCACGCTTTCGCTCTTGGCATCGCTAAAAACCATTTCATTGAAAACTTTGTAACATATGGTACATTGTGCTGTTGGAATATGTGTTCATATCCTTTTTTCACACCCCATATTAATTGGGCATCGCTATGTTCAGTTAAGTATTCATATAATGCTTTGGGGTTGTCGCTGTATTGTTTACCATGAAAACTTTCAAAATAAATTAGATTCTTGTTTGGCAATTTTGATAGTAATTTAAAAGTCGTATATATACTGTGTTCTATCAATTTTTTAATTGTAGTTTTAATCATGTCGTACCTCCGACGTGTTTTTGTAATTATATTAATACGTATGAGCAAGCTCATTGTAACCATACCTATTATAGCATTTCATCATAAAATACATTTAACCATTACACTTGTCGTTAATTATCATACGAAATACATGATTAATGTACCACTTTAACATAACAAAAAATCGTTATCCATTCATAACGTATGTGTTTACACATTTATGAATTAGATAACGATTGGATTGATTATTTTATTTTACAAAATGACAATTCAATTGGAAGGTGATTGCTTTTGATTGAATCGCCTTATGCATGAAAAATTAAAAGGTTATTCTCATTGTGTAGTCCTGCTTCTCATCATGACATGTTACTCACTTCATTGTCAGAACCCTTCTTGAAAACTATGCCTTATGACTCATTTGCATGGCAAGTAATATATGCCAACATTAGCGTCTAAACAAATCTTTGACTAAACGTTCACTTGAGCGACCATCTTGATATTTAAAATGTTTATCTAAGAATGGCACAACTTTTTCAACCTCATAATCTTCATTGTCCAAAGCATCCATTAATGCATCAAAGGATTGTACAATTTTACCTGGAACAAATGATTCATATGGTTCATAGAAATCACGCGTCGTAATATAATCTTCTAAGTCAAATGCATAGAAAATCATTGGCTTTTTAAATACTGCATATTCATATATTAAAGATGAATAATCACTAATCAACAAGTCTGTAACAAAGAGAATATCATTGACTTCACGATAATCTGATACATCGATAAAGTATTGTCTATGTTCACGTGAAATATTGAGTCTATTTTTTACAAATGGATGCATTTTAAATAATACAACCGCATTATTTTTTTCACAGTATCTTGCTAAACGTTCGAAATCAATTTTAAAAAATGGATAATGTGCCGTACCGTGACCATTACCTCTAAATGTCGGTGCGAATAGAATAACTTTCTTACCTTTTATAATTGGCAATTCATCTTCCATCTCTTGTTTAATTTGTGTTGCATAAGCTTCATCAAATAGTACATCAGTACGTGGTACACCTGTTGGTACAACATTTTCTTCTCTAATTCCAAATGCTTCAGCATAAAATGGAATATCGGTTTCTGATGAAACATATGCTTTCGTGTAACTACGATGGTTTAATGAATCGATAAACGGACCACCTTTTTTACCTGTACGACTAAAGCCAACTGTTTTAAAAGCACCAACGGCATGCCACACTTGAATAATTTCTTGTGATGGTCTAAAGCGAACCGTATAAATTAATGGATGGAAATCATCGACAAAAATATAATCGGCCTTACCAAGTAAATATGGCAATCTAAACTTGTCTCTCCATTTACGTCTATCCGTAATATTCGCCTTAAATACTGTTTGAATATCGTAATCAAAATCTACTTTTTGGCGTAGCAACTCATCATATACATACTTGAAATTCCCTGATAAATTCGGACGCGAATCTGATGTGAATAATATTGTTTTGCTTCTTTTAATATGTAGTAACTTTGTAATATTAAAAATAGCTTTAAATAAGAAACTTCTACTTTCAAATGAAGCTTTATGGCCTTGTTTATGAAGCCAGTGTGCGCTTGTCGCAATGACCCCTGATTTCTCTTGAGGTAAGGTGATTTCAATATCAAATACAAATTCGTTAACGTCACTTGCTATTTCTGGAGTAATGGTATAAACCGTATGTTGTGATACGCCACCTTTGCGGAAAACTTTAGCTTCGTTGGCTAACACATAGTTTGCTTTTCCATTTTGTGTAGTCAGCTCATTGTATTCTTCAATTTGCTCTTCATTTAATGCCGCATAAGCTTGATCAATAATATTTGGATTAAGTTGTCCAATATACTCTAACTGGTCATGATAAACAAATAAATATTTATCCATTGGTAAATAATACCCATCGTCTAATATTGCGACGTTGAATCTACATATAAATGTATTACCGTCTATTTTCATTTCATTTGCTTCTAATGTTTTTGTTTCGGTTAAATTCCTCAGAACAAATTGTCCTGATGTTAAATCTACGCCTTCACTATGTCCTTCAATATATAACTGAACACGTTCCCAGTATATGTTATCAATATGTATTGCTTGTTTCGTTTTTGTCATTGTTATTCCCCCATCGGTTTATTAAATCGTCCATTTCAATACTGTTTTTCCCCAAGATGTCGATAAATCCATTTCAAACGCTTGGACGATATCTTGCATCGTACATACATTAATTTCATGTCCTTTTAATAATGCTAACTTTTCAACAATGTCTGGGTACTTACGATATAAATCAACAACTTGCTCAAAATCTTTAGAGCCGCTTCGACTACTACCAATCAATGTTAATCCTTTTTCAAGTACTAATCGTGTATTCACTTCCACGGGTAATTCACTTACGCCTAACAAAGCAATACTGCCTTCTGGTGAAATATGTTCAACTATTTGTTGAAGTGCAACTTGACTTCCTTTACCTCCAACACATTCAAATGCATGATCAATTTTAAGATCATCTGGTATTTGATTTACTGTAAAGATGTCATCTACAAATGAAAAATGACTTAATTTATAGTCTGTCTTACCAAATACATAAATTTTAGCTTCTGGGTACAACTTACGTAGCAAAATAGCAGTAATATAACCTAAGTTACCATCACCCCAAATACCAAAGCTGGTTTTCAAAGGTATAGATTTACGTTCAAATCGTTGTATAGCATGATAACTTACTGACACTAACTCTGTGTATGAAATCGTACTCAAATCAATGTCATTAGGCAGCGGAACGATACGATCATGTGCCATCACAACGTAGTCTTGCATAAAACCATCATAACCACTAGATCTAAAATAACTAGAGGCTAAGTAATTCTCCGCAATAATATGATGTTGCTCTGTAGGTGTATTCGGTACCATTACTACTTTCGTACCTTTTTCAAATACCCCTTTACTATCAAATACAACTTCACCAACAGCTTCATGAACTAATGACATTGGTAATTTTTTGCGCAGTACATTTTCATCTCTTCGACCTGTGTAATACCTTTGATCAGCTGCACAAATAGACAAGTATAAAGGTCTTACGATGACATGATTACCATAAATATCAACATTATTATATGTGACGTCGAACTGTCTCGGTGCAACGAGTTGATATACTTGATTAATCATCGGCAATATCACCTTGAATAATGGCATTTGCTACTTTTAAATCATACGGTGTTGTCACTTTAATGTTGTAGAGTTCTCCACGTACCAATTTAACTGCATGTCCAGATTCGACAATGATTTTACATGCATCTGATAAGATTTCTTTTTGTGCACTACTTAAGGCGCGATAACTATCTTGTAATAATTTAATATTAAATGATTGTGGTGTTTGGCCTTGATACATTTCATTCCTTACAGGGATACTGTGTATGTTCTGTTTATCTTTAGACATTACAATCGTATCAATTGCTTCAATGACTGTATCTACTGCACCATATTTGGCTGCTACTTCAATGTTCTCTTTAATAATACGTTGAGTTAAAAATGGTCTTACGGCATCATGAGTTACAATCACATCATCATTATTAATTCCATTTACATTGCGAATATGGTCGATAATGTTCATAATTGTTTCGTTTCGATCCGTACCACCTGCAACTACTTTGACACGTTGATCTGTAATGTTATATTTTTTTAAAATATCCTGTGTATGGGAAATCCACTGTGCTGGCGTTGCGATAATAATCTCATTAAATTCACTCACTAAAATGAACTTCTCAATTGTATGGATTAAAATCGGTTTATTATCAATATCTAAAAATTGTTTTGGTAATGGCACGTTTCCCATTCTCGAACCAATACCTCCTGCTAAAATACCTGCATAAATCATGTTGTCCTCCATTCTGTCATTACATCATTTCCATTTATACATTACTGACCTATGCCCGCACATAAGCCTAACCTATTGCTCACTTGCCTCTTTTATTAAGTCAAAGGTAGTTGTCACAATAGTGTGATAATTTTTTATAAAAATGTATTTTTGTAACTGACCATTCTAAGTTGTTTTGCCATGCAGTTAATCATTAACACTGACGATATTAAATTGTTAAAGGTATTAATGTTTACTCTTTTTCAAATTCATTATTACTGCCATCATTTTACCATATATTATAATAAATTTATCTTATTAAGTAGCTGTACTTGATTTTCACTCTAAAAATCATCAAATATTGCCATCTCATTTTAAGTATACAAAATGCAAAACAACCGATTCACAAGCATATTTCACACAAGTAAACCGGTTATTTAGCAACGTATATTCGAAGATGAATTATTTCGATAGTATCTGTAGACCAGACGGCATTCGTACTTTCATAGCTATAACTATACCAGCGTTTTCGTCCTCAAAGGTGCATACTAATAAATCGTAAACATGACTTTATCAAATCGTTCTTTCTTGTTAACTAATTTATCAAATGTCTCCGGGCCTTTTTCTAACGGTAAAAAATGAGAAATAATAGGCTTTACATTAATATCTTTCGTCTTCATATAATGTAAGGTTGCCGTCCACTCTTTCCCCGGAAAATTACTGGACAAACAGTTCCAAGAGCCACATACTGTCAACTCGTTACGCAGAATTTTTTCAAAATGAACGCGATCAATCTCAATATCATCATATGGTATTCCGAGTAATACCACCTCGCCACCTTTTTTCGGTAGCGTCAATATTTGACCAATCGTAACTTTAGCACCTGATGATTCTATAGCTAAATCGATTTGATTGGCGTAATGATTTTCGATGAATTTCTCAAGATTTTCTTCTTTTGAATTAATTGTTTGATGTGCGCCCAATGATGTTGCAATATCTAGTTTATGCGCATCTATATCTATAGCGATGATATGCGCAGCACCAAATATTCGTGCCCATTGAATAGCTAACAATCCTATACTGCCACACCCCATTACTGCAACAGTCATACCAGGTTGTATATTCGATTTATAAAACCCATGCGCAACAACGGCTGATGGCTCAAACATTGCTGCTTCAATGTAATCAACATTGTCTGGTACCTTTAAAACATTTTGCGCTGGCAATTTGACATATTCCGCGAACGATCCAGGTTCATATGAGCCAATGACGAACAACTTTTCACATCGTGCATATTCACCTTTTAAACAATACTCGCATTGATAACAAGGTATTGCTGGGCAACCTGTCACTTTGTCGCTTACATTAACATGCGTAACATCACTTCCAATGGCATCTACAACACCTGAAAATTCATGACCAAATGGCATACCTTTAATGTATGGCCCCATTTTTTTGTATCGTGACGTGTCTGAACCACATATGCCAGTCGCTCGTACTTTAACAATAACGTCATTCGCACTTTCAATGACTGGCTTTTCATTATCCTCATACCGTAAATCTTCCACGCCATATAATTTCAAAGCTTTCACTTGTAAATCACCTCAAATTTGATTTAATTCACAACTTTTTTCTTTTTAAAAATACCTGTCGCAAAATAACCTGCAATGACGATAGAATTACTTACGAGTAAATGTTCCATATAAAAATCAGTGATTTGTCTCAATGGCCCAAGCATAAAAGTTAGCATTGATTCTACCATATTAATTCTCTCCTTCATTTTCATCTAAATCGAGCGGCTTAAGTAATGCTTTAATACCTTCGCCAGATTTTAAATGTTGATACGCCTCGTCCCATTTCGAAATATCATATATTTTTGTCACCAAAGCTTCAGCATTTACTAAACCATCCGCCATAAGTTGCAATGAAGGTTCCCAATCTGCTGGCTTTTGACTTCTACTACCAACAACTGTTATTTCTTTTTGAATCACTTTTTCCATATCAAATGGAATTTCAGCATCCTTAAAAATACCTATTTGACTGTAGAAACCTTTTTTACGTAAAATATCCAAACCTTGTCGTGCTGCTGGAACTGCACCTGAACATTCAACAACAACATCTGCACCGTAACCGTCTGTAATTCCATTGATATACGTTTTTAAGTCTGTTTGTTGTAAATTGACTACATAATCCATGTGCAATGCTTCTGCTTTATCTAATCTGACTTTGTCATTGTCCAATCCAGTTACCACAACAGTTGCGCCTTTACTTTTTAACACTTGTGCTACAAGTAATCCGATTGGCCCAGGTCCCATTACAACTGCTACATCGCCAGAGTTCACTTGAATCTTAGAAACGCCATGATGTGCACATGCTAATGGTTCTGTCATAGCTGCAGACTGATACGATACTTCATCTGGAATATGATGCAAACTTTCTTCACGTGCAATGACATAATTAGTAAATGCGCCATCAACTTGTGTTCCAATACCTTTTCGATGGTTGCATAAATTATAGTCTTTTGATTCACAGTATTCACACTCATTACAAACATAGAATGTCGTTTCAGAAGTGACACGGTCACCAACTTTAAAACCTTTAACGTCTGCTCCAACTTCAACGATTTCACCAGAAAATTCATGACCTAATGTCACTGGAAAATTAACTTTATAATGACCTTCATAAGTATGAATATCTGTGCCACAAATTCCTGCATAATGTACTTTAATCTTTACTTTATCATCTAGCGGTGTTGCAACTTCTTTATCAAGAAGTTCTAAGTTGCCATGTCCTTCTCTTGTTTTTACTAAAGCTTTCACCACAAACACCTCGATTTTTAATTGAATAGACTAAATAGTTTAAAGATAAGATAGTTAACGATATTACCACCTTGATCAATACTTGAAATTTCAGATGAACCTTTTGGCATTTGTACATTCGTACCTTTCGCCATATCTGTGAAAATAGGTGCTACGTCTGTTGCAATATATAGTGAAATTGCAATCATAATCGTACCCACAATGACAGAATGAATAATGTTTCCTCTTGCTGCACCAACAATAAACGCGACAACAAATGGTATAGTTGCTAAGTCACCAAAAGGTAGTACTTGGTTTCCTGGTAAAATAACGGCTAATAAAACAGTGATAGGTACTAAAATTAATGCTGTCGAAATAACCGCTGGATGACCTAATGCTACAGCCGCATCCAATCCAATATAAATTTCATGTTCGCCAAAACGTTTATTTAGCCATGTTCTTGCAGACTCTGAAACTGGCATTAAACCTTCCATTAAGATTTTTACCATTCTAGGCATTAATACCATTACTGCAGCCATTGACATTCCTAAATTAATGATGTCTCCAGGTTTGTAACCTGCTAACACACCAATACCTAAACCTAAAATTAATCCGACAAAGATAGACTCTCCAAATGCGCCAAAACGTTTTTGAATTGTTTCAGGATCAGCATCTAACTTATTCAGACCGGGTACTCTTTGTAGCAATTTAACTAAGTAAATACCTGGTGCATAAGAAATTGTACTTCCTGTAGCAATCGATACACCTGGTAAATCAAAGAACTCACTCATCATCGGTGCTGTCCAATCTGCTACTTTCAAACAGATAACTTGGAAAATAACTGCTGCTAATAACGCTTGCCAAATACTGCCTGATACGGCATAAACCATTGCTGCTGTAAACGTATAATGCCAAAAATTCCAAATATCTACATTCATCGTCTTTGTCACTTTAGTTACTAGCAATACAACGTTAACTATGATTCCGAGTGGAATAATAAATGCTGCGACAGATGATGCCCACGCGATAGATGATGTTGCTGGCCAACCTACATCAATCACATTCAGACTGACGCCTAAATTTTTAACCATCGCTTGTGCTGCTGGCCCTAAATTTTTAACTAATAAATCGATGACTAAGAAAATCCCTACAAAAGCCACACCTATTGTTAAACCAGACCTAAATGCCGCTCCAATTTTCTGCCTAAAGAATAGGCCAAGCAAGAATATGACAACCGGTAAAATAACAGTTGCACCTAAATCTAAAAATCCCCTTACAAAATCAGTGAAGTAACTCATATTTAAACCCTCCCTGTTATATATGCATTGTCACGATACTTTCCGATTGTGATTACATTTGACGTTACAGTCATTTCAACGACAACCCTTGCTACATTCGACTGCAATCCCTTTGAATTACAGTCACTGCGTTTCTATGTCATCAACAATCATTTGTCGTGATAGTCATTTATATGCAATTTGCATATATTTATATGTTATTGACCCACATTACATATCAATTCAGTTATTTTTGTAACTCTGTTAAGATTTGTTGTTTTGTTTCTTCAATACCAATACCAGTTAAGAAATTACGTGCGTTGATAACTGGGAATTTATATTCTTTCTTTGTCATTGCAGTTGTAACTAATAAATCTGCAGTGTCTTCATAAGGTCCAACTTCTGTAATTTTGATTTGTTTAATATCTACTTTAATATTGTGTTCCTTTGCCATTTCCTCAATTGCATTATTTACTACTGTTGACGTTGCAATACCTGCACCACACGCTACTAATACTTGTTTCATTTTCAATTCCTCCAATTAATTTTTAGTTATATTCCAAATAATCATTGATTAGTGTTGCTAAAATTGTTTCATCTTTCGTTCGCAGAATCTGCTCCAATTTTTCTTCACTTTGAAAAATTTGCATCAACTGTTGTAACAGCTTAAGTTGATCATCTACTTTATCCATTGCTAACATAAAAACGATTTTCACTTCTGTCTGTTGATCAAGTGTTCCCATTTCAATAAACGGCACTTCTTTTTCTAGAACAGCCACACCTATCGTTCTATGGTTAATATGTTCGACATCTGTATGCGGTATAGCGACCGAACACAGATGCGTTGGTAAACCAGTAGCAAACTCTTTTTCTCTGTCGATGACTGCATCTTTAAACGTTGACTTCACGAACCCATTTTGAAATAACACATCTGACATTTGTGACAATACGGATTCTTTATCAGTTGCCGACAAATTGAGCATTATATTTTCTTTATGCACTAATTGCTGTCCCATCCATTTTCCCTCGCTTCTTTATTTGAATAATTTTTTAAAATCTCATTAACATCAGAATTTTTGCGACTTTGTATGATGCGCTTAATTGCGTCATTGTCTTGCGCCACATCTCTCAATTGTAGTAACGCTCTTAAGTGTGTCACTTTGTCAACAGCAGCAATAGGTACAATAATATGGATTGCTGTGCCATCTGACATGTATATTGGTTCTTGTAATATCAACATACTCATCGCTGTTTTATGTACATGCTTTTCAGAATATGCATGTGGAATAGCAATATTTTGCATGATAACCATATACGAATCATCAAATGCCTGTTGCATCTCATGAATATATTTAATATCAATAAAATGATTAGCAACTAACACATCACTTGCTTTAGCAATAGCTTCATCAATATTTTCAACATGATGTATTCTTTTCACGTGCCTTGCTGGTATCAAGTCAGCTAAATCTAATGTCTTATTTTGTGTGACAATCGATCCATTAATAGTTGAAATTGAATTATAATTCGCAATAAAATCTTCTAAACCATCACGTAGTTCTGTAATGTCATTAACTGTCGTTGTGCGTTCAATTAATGCCATTAACTTGTTTATTTCCTTATCAATGTCAGCCGATTCCTTATTAATGTACTTCATCACTTCTTTACGTAACTTTCGTTGCTCATTTTCAGATAAAGCTACTTTTGTGATAAATAATTTTTTATGTGTTAAGACAAACATTGGTGAAAAGACGATGTCATAATCTAATGTGTAGTTTTCAAATGTTCTAAGTGAAATCGCATCTAAGAAAATAATTTCTGGAAATAAGTTTCGCAACTCGTATAACATCATTTGCGATACTGACGTGCCTTGTGTACACACGATAATAGCTTTTATCTTGCCATCGAAGTTTTCATCTTGACGTCTCAAACTACCTCCGAACAACATGGTTAAATATGCTATTTCATTATCAGGCAATGATTTTCCGAAATATTCAGTTAACGATTGACATGATTGTTTCACCATATGAAATAAGGATTGATAATTTCCTTGTAAAGGATTTATTAATTCATCACGATCCGTTAAGTTATATTTAATCCTATAAAAAGCAGGCGTTAAATGTAACAAGAGTTGCTGTGATAATTTCTCCTTATCTTCAATGTTAATAAAAGTGATTTGTTCAAAATGGTGAATCATTTGAGCGATGGCCATCGTTAAATTCGATATGTTATCTGATTCCTGCAAATCAGTCCATTGCACACTTGTTGAAAGTAAGTGTAATGTCAAATATAACTTTTCCGCTTCTGGCAAATCCGGCTCATGTTGCGTCATAATCTCCGTTGCTTGATATTCTTTCGTATCCCTCAAATACTGATAATTAATATTTAATGGATTAATCACATGACCACTTTGAATTCGTCTACGAATCACACAAAGGACATAAGGCAATGAACTAAGTGATTTGTCTATAAAGCGACTCTTCAAAAATTGTTCTACCTGTTTGATCTTGTCTTTTTGATATGCGATATCTTCGAATGTTAAGTTGAGCGCCTTTAAAACTTCACTTTTAGTAATATCATGATTCAACCTTTGATCAATCAACTTAATGAAGAAACGGCGAACTTCAAATTCATCACCAACAATTTCATAACCATGTTTTCGAGAATACTTAAGTGACAAACCATGATTTTCCAATTGCTCTTTCACATGATTTATATCGTGAATGACAGTATTTTTACTGACTTGTAAATCAATTGAAAAATGGTTTAGAGACATTGCGTTTTCCTTACTAAAAAGCATGAGCATTAAATAATAACGACGTGTTTCTATGCTAAAAATGACATTGTTGCCGTTTAACATTTGCTGCTCTGATACATCTCGCTTGAATAACGTCATGATTTCAGAACTTACAATAAAATTCCCTTGGCTTGTTCTTTCAAGTTTTGGATAACCCTCTTGTTCAAGCCACAAATTGATTTTTTGAATGCGATATCCAAGTTGTCTACGAGACAAACCAAATATCGATTCAAGTTCTTTACCATGAATAGTAGGATTCAATACAATTTCTCTGAGTATTTGCTGATTATCCCCGTTCATGTTCGATCCTCCTTTGAGCATCTGAGCTCAATTTATCATCAATCGTCACACCGATGTACACACTTTGAACACATATTTTCAAAATGAGCATGTACATCATTGTGATGTTTTAACAACATTTCAATTATATCTATATTTTTTGTGATTTTAATCTTTTAAAATAAAGCAATTGAAATTTTTGCATATATTTTTGTATTTTGTGTTTTTTGAAGCATTTTTAACATACATATCTCAATCATTATCAAATTGTCATGACCATTGTAATCCAATACAAAAACCCTAAGGACGCTTAAATCAGGCACCTTAGGGCTAACTGTATCTATTTAATTAAGTATTATTATTCGTATGTACGTAACTTATGATCTATCAAGTTCCACACTTCTTCAACATCAACTGCTGTAGCAAAATAAGCATTAGCAGGCTTACCTGTAACATGATTTAAATCGACAGCCATAGTGCCATAAGTTAGTGGACTTTGATGTTCAATATCGATATTAACGGGTACCATTGTAAACAATTCTGGTTGTAACAAATACAAAATTGTACAAGCATCATGTATTGGACCACCGTCCATATTAAAGTGAGTCTTGTATGTTTTCTTAAAGAATTGCAATAATTCTACGACGAACTGTGCAACAGGATTATTGATACTTTCAAAGCGTTCAATCACGTGATCGTCGGCTAAAACTTGATGTGTTACATCTAAACCAAACACATTTATAGTAATCCCACTTTCAAAAACACGCTTCGCTGCTTCAGCATCTACCCAAATATTGAATTCTGCTGTAGGCGTCCAATTTCCAAATGTACCACCACCCATCAAAGTAATTGATTCAATATGCTCAGCGATTCTTGGTTCACGAATCAATGCCGTTGCTAAATTCGTAAGAGGACCTGTCGCTACAATTGTTACAGGTGTATCACTCGTCATCACTTTGTTAATAATCACATCTGATGCTGGCATTGCAACTGCTTGACGTGATGGTGTCGACGGTAGTTTCGGACCATCTAATCCAGATTCCCCATGTATTTCAGAAGCAAAGGCAGCTGGTTTAATTAACGGCCTATCCGCACCTTTCGCTACTGCTATATCTTGGCGTCCCATAATATCCAATACGTTCAAGGCGTTTGTCGTATTCTTGTCAACTGATTGATTACCTGCGACTGTGGTTACAGCTAATATCTCTAGTGGACTGTCAAT
Source organism: Staphylococcus sp. GDB20D11A (assembly GCF_016893255.1). Lineage (NCBI taxonomy): Bacteria > Bacillati > Bacillota > Bacilli > Caryophanales > Staphylococcaceae > Staphylococcus > Staphylococcus sp. GDB20D11A. The sequence continues at coordinate 5,045 of NZ_JAFEPJ010000001.1, read as the reverse complement.
TGCCCCCGCTAAAATTAATGCTATTGCATCATCGTGTCCTGGATCACAATCCATAACAATCTTTCTTTTCATTTATATATCCACCTTTCTTAAGTTGTTATCGATAGCTTATGTATATTTATTTATGTGGTGAATCATGTTTATTTTGAAAAATAGTTTTAACTTTCTCATAGTTTTGGATACAAACACTATTTATCTATTTTATGGTTTATAAATTTATCCGATATGCTTTGTCACCCTACCTCGCTAAAAAATAGGATGTCTACAGATCTATACGACTTTTGTCAACTCATTTTCACAACAATATAAACAACAATTTATATGATTGTTACATGATTCAAACAATTTTTATGAAAAATATTTTCATCCACAGAATATATATTGATATTAAATTTCTCAAAAGCTATATTGAGAATAATTAGGAGGGATGTTGATGAAATCTTTATTTGAAAAAGCACAGCAGTTCGGCAAGTCCTTTATGTTACCTATCGCAATCTTACCAGCTGCAGGTCTATTGTTGGGTATCGGTGGTGCATTAAGTAATCCAAACACCGTTAAAGCATACCCTATTTTAGATATTACCTTATTACAAAATATTTTTACATTAATGTCAGCTGCAGGTAGTATTGTTTTCCAAAATTTACCAGTCATCTTTGCAATTGGTGTCGCAATCGGATTATCTAGAAGCGATAAAGGTACTGCAGGTTTAGCTGCACTGCTCGGTTTCTTAATTATGAACGCAACTATGAATGGCTTATTAACTATCACGGGCACATTGGCAAAAGATCAGCTTGCACAAAATGGACAAGGCATGGTGCTCGGTATACAAACGGTTGAAACCGGTGTTTTTGGCGGGATTATCACAGGTATTATGACCGCAATACTTCACAACAAATATCACAAAGTGGTATTACCACCGTATTTAGGTTTCTTTGGTGGCTCTAGATTTGTCCCTATTGTCACAGCATTTGCCGCAATCTTTTTAGGTGTATTGATGTTTTTCATTTGGCCAAGCATACAAGCCGGCATTTATCATGTTGGTGGATTTGTAACGAAAACAGGTGCCATCGGTACTTTTGTTTATGGCTTCATCTTAAGATTGTTAGGTCCACTCGGTTTACATCATATTTTTTACTTACCGTTTTGGCAGACGGCACTTGGTGGTACTTTAGAAGTCAAAGGGCACTTAGTTCAAGGTACGCAGAACATCTTCTTTGCTCAACTTGGTGATCCAGATGTGACGAAGTATTATTCAGGTGTGTCACGCTTTATGTCAGGCCGTTTTATTACGATGATGTTCGGCTTATGTGGTGCCGCACTTGCAATTTATCACACAGCTAAACCTGAACATAAAAAAGTTGTCGGCGGTTTAATGTTATCCGCTGCACTCACTTCATTTTTAACAGGTATTACCGAACCTTTAGAGTTTAGTTTCCTGTTTGTCGCACCTATTCTTTATGTAATCCATGCCTTCTTTGATGGATTAGCATTTATGATGGCAGACATTTTCAACATTACAATTGGTCAAACCTTCAGTGGAGGCTTTATCGATTTCTTACTTTTTGGTGTGCTACAAGGTAATAGTAAAACAAACTACCTATACGTCATACCTATTGGAATTGTGTGGTTCTGTTTGTATTACATCGTTTTCAGATTCTTAATTACGAAATTTAATTTCAAAACACCTGGTCGTGAAGATAAAGTTGCAGCACAACAAGTTGAGGCTACTGAAAGAGCACAAACTATTGTTGCTGGTTTGGGAGGCGAAGATAACATTGAAATCGTTGACTGTTGTGCAACGAGACTACGCGTCACACTTCATCAAAATGACAAAGTCGATAAAGTATTACTCGAAAGTACTGGTGCCAAAGGTGTAATCCAGCAAGGCACTGGTGTGCAAGTAATTTATGGGCCTCACGTTACAGTTATCAAAAATGAAATTGAAGAATTGCTCGGGGATTAAGACTAACCGAAATATCAACAGAACTAATGGCAACGATGTACGAAGTAAGAAGTGACATCGTTGCTTTTATTTTTAATGTTACATTTGAAGCATTAAGTTCATCATGTACTGTAGTAAGCCCGCAAATCGCCTCTGCTAGACAATCATCTTAATGCTATGATTAAAGCTTAAGTGCCAGATTTGAATTTAATTTCAACAACGACTTTCACTACATTAAAAATAGGGCTACTCGACACATATAGTTGTATCAAATAGCCCTTTATACAATTTTTTGGGGTAAGGTTTTACAATTTTTGGAATGGTATAGATTTTATAAAAAGTTATTTAAGTTCTTCTGCTTCAGCCATAATATCTTTTAATGTTTTAGCTGAATGTGCGAACTTGCTTTGTTCTTCGTCGTTTAATGGGATTTCTACGACGTTGCGAATACCGTTTCTATTGATGACTGCTGGAACACCAATATAAACATCTTCTTCATCATATTCGCCTTCTAATAATGCTGATACAGTCAATACGGCATCTTCATTTCTGAAAATCGCTTCAGTAATTCTAGCTAATCCCATTGCAACACCATAATAAGTGGCACCTTTAGCTTTAATAATGTCATATGCTGCATCACGTGTTTGAACAAAAATTTGTTCAATTTGCGCTTTGCCCTCAGGACGTTGTTCAAGTAATGTCTTCAAAGGTTGACCCGCAATATTAGCGTGTGACCATACTGGTAATTCAGTGTCACCATGTTCACCAATAATTTGAGCATCGACGCTACGTGGCGCAACATCGAACGCTTCGCTTAACAATAATCTAAAGCGTGCAGAGTCTAAAATTGTACCAGAACCTATAACACGTTCTTTAGGTAAACCAGAGAATTTCCATGTTGCATACGCTAAAATATCAACAGGATTTGTAGCTACCAAGAAAATACCATCAAATTTTGATGCCATTACTTCACCAACAATTGATTTAAATATTTTCAAGTTTTTAGATACTAAATCTAAACGTGTTTCTCCAGGTTTTTGTGCAGCACCAGCACAGATGACAACTAGATCCGCATCATGACAATCACTGTATTCGCCAGCTTTCACACGAACTGTTGTTGGAGAATATGGTGTGGCATGTTTTAAATCCATAACATCTCCTCGAACTTTTTCAGTGTCTAAATCAATGATGACTAATTCATCAACAATGCTTTGGTTCACTAATGAAAATGCGTAGCTTGAACCTACTGCACCATTACCTATTAATACAACTTTGTTCCCTTTAAATTTGTTCATTACAAAAACTCCCTTATGATTAATTCACTAACATACATGTAGTTTCAAATATGTTAGTTTAATGCTGCTTATTGACGATACAAAAGCAAATAAACATCTCTTTTATTTTCAACGCATAACTTAAAAGGTCATGTGTCATCCGCTTTTAAGTTTGTGATTTATTTCACATATAAAATGTAACATGCATTAAGTACTGGGTCAATATTAAATTGTGATTTATTTCACATTTTATTTTAATTTTTACACCTTTTTAATTTGTATACGATTACATCTTAGACGTCTTTAGTCTTCGTACTTCGCCAGTGATTATTTACACTTTCACATTTTTATTATCATGTTTACTTTTTTCTAAGAAAACAACAATGTTTTTTGAATTAGTCAAATAAATGCGCGCAATCGTCGGTGTACAAACAGACAATTGTACACAATGCTTATTGATAAGTATTTAAAAAATTAAAAATGTCATACAATTATCAAATTTGCCATTTTATTTATATTTTCTCAAACCAATTAATTGAATATCGAAATTTTTAGTAGAATAATCAAAATAGACAGATTAAAGGAGGAGTATCATGCTTACAGAACAAGAGAAAGACATAATCAAACAAACGGTGCCATTGCTTAAAGAAAAAGGAACAGAAATTACGTCAACTTTTTATCCGAAAATGTTTAAGGCACATCCTGAACTTTTAAATATGTTTAATCAAACGAACCAAAAAAGAGGCATGCAATCTTCAGCATTAGCACAAGCAGTAATGGCTGCAGCTGTTAACATCGATAATTTAAGTATTATTAAACCAGTCATTATGCCAGTTGCATATAAACACTGCGCACTACAAGTTTATGCTGAACATTATCCAATTGTGGGGGAAAATTTATTAAAAGCCATTCAAGACGTGACAGGATTAGAAGAAAATGACCCTGTCATTCAAGCTTGGGCGAAAGCATATGGCGTTATTGCGGATGTGTTCATCCAAATTGAAAAAGAAATTTATGATCAAATGATGTGGATTGGTTTTAAACCATTCAAAATTACCAATATTAAACAAGAATCTGAAGACATTAAATCATTTACAGTTGAAACTGAAGAATATGACTTTAGTGAATTTACACCAGGCCAATACATCACAGTTGATGTTTCTAGTGATAAACTTCCATATAGAGCTAAACGTCACTATTCTATCGTATCAGGTGATAAAAACCATTTAACTTTTGGCGTTAAACGTGATGTCACAACAGAACATGAAGGCGAAGTTTCAACAATTTTACACGATGAGATTAAAGAAGGCGATACGATTAATCTAGCTGCGCCTGTAGGTGGATTCGTATTAGAGAATACGACTGAACCACAACTTTTCTTAGGTTCAGGTATTGGCGTCACACCTTTAGTAGCAATGTATGAAGCTGCCTCTGCCAAAGGTTTAGATACACAGATGGTTCAAGTTGCTGAAAATGAACAACATTTACCTTTCAAAGACAACTTCAACAGTATCGCAAGCCATCATGACAACGCTAAGTTATATACTCACTTAAAAGATAAACAAGGCTATATTGGCGCTGAAGAATTACAAGTATTTTTAGCAAATAAACCTGAAATTTATATCTGTGGTGGTACAAAATTCTTACAATCTATGATCGAAGCACTTAAATCTTTAAATTACGATATGGATCGCGTACACTACGAAACATTTATTCCAAGACTAAGCGTTGCAGTATAACTGAGAAAAGAGGTTTAGTGCTCATATGAAACTTAATCAACGTTACGTAAAAGTATTTGCATTATATTTAGTCAAGTCCAGACTCCTGTG